>NZ_JAJSZC010000064.1:0-35300 GCF_036815105.1 Streptomyces sp. IBSBF 3136 | reverse complement strand
CCGCCGCCCCCGCCCCGCGGGCGCCCCCCCCCCCCGCCCCCCCCCCCCCGCCCCCCGGCGCGGGCCCCCCCCCCCCCCGCGGCGCCCGATGCGACGACCGCACCGGCACCCGCGCCCGCCGTCGCCCTGAGCATTCCGCGACGGGAAAAGTCGTTCATGGTCCGTGTCCTCTCGACCACCAGCAGACCCGAATCGGTCTTTTCTGGGTGATTTGGGCGAAGTGGACAGTAGCAAGGGTGATCACGGTGGGCCGACGCGACACGCTCGCGGCCACCGTCGAGCCGTCCGACGTCGTTGCCCCCGCCGCGCATGTCCGCCTCTTCCAGGCGTGGTTCGTCGGTGTGGAGGCCGGTCGGGGTGCGCTTGCGGCGTGCGGGGGACCGGGGGGTGAGTGGCGGGTGGTGCTGTGGTCACTGTCGACATGGAACAAACGGGTCGTGCCGGGTGAGTGGTCATCGCCCCGGTGACGACCGAGCCCCCTGCCCGGGGGATCCCGTGGGCAGGGGGCTCGTCGCTGTACTGGGCTTGTGACTCAGGTCGGTTCAGGCGTTGGGGCGCTTGCCGTGGTTCGACTTCTTCTTCTTGCGGGCACGTCGCTTGTTGCCTCGCTTCGCCATAGCGCATATCTCCCTAATGTGACCTTTTAGGTGTATTGGTCAGTGTAGGTTCGGCCCGGGGTCGACCGCATCAGCGGGGTCGGCCAGGGCAGGGGTACCCGGCTCGCCGGGCTCACGCGGTCGCGCGGTCACGGTGTCTCCCGTCCATCGGTTCGCCGGGTGCCAAGGCCGCGATCGAGGAGTAATCGGGCAAAGCGGGGTCAAATTCGAAAAGACCAGGTCAGAGGCGTGAAAAGGGCCTCACGATGTGGATCTGTGCCGACCGCCACAGCGGACGGGTTGCGCGGAGGCGCATACTGAGCCATGACCAAGCCTGCTGCGCCTCGGCGCCACCTGCCCACCAGCCCCTTCAAGGCTCCGGTCGCGCCGGTTCCCAAGCACTTCGAGGTGGGGGACCAGGTCACGCATGACGTGTACGGACTCGGCCGAGTGATCGGTATCGAGGACGGGATCGCGGCCCTGGTGGATTTCGGCTCGGCGCAAATGCGGATCTTGAGCCCGTACGCCAAGATGACCAAGTTGTAGGACCGCTGTGCCCGGTCACGGCACACCAGGTCCCGGCCGGGACCTGTAACGAAAGAGAGTCCGCTCATCGATACGACATCGCTGTTCTCCGCCGTGGAAGGCCAGCCCAGCCACTCCGCCGCGGCGTCGCCGCCCCCGGCGACCAACCCCTTCCAGGCCCCCGACTTCGGGGATGACGCCTTTGTGTTCGAGGACGTGGAGGAGCCTGCCCCGGGCAGCCGTGCGACACGGTCCCGGGCGGCCTGACTCCACGCTCCACGCTTCACGTTTCGCGCTCCGCGTTCCGCGCGCAGCGCGAGTCGTCACCGGTGGCTGACGTTCCTCGTGGCACCGACCACCTAGGCGGCAGGGCCCCCTGTACATCCCGCCCGCGATACGGCGGTCCCCGGCCATGCTTGATGGCCGGGGGGCTGAGCGCAGCCGGTCGGTACGGGACGCCTCACGCCTCGGACTTCGCCGTTGATTCCTGGGGCTGTGCCACGCACAGGGCCCAGATGACGACTCCGGAGAAGGCCATCATCAGGGTGGACCACAGGGGGGCGTACGGCAGGGACAGGAAGTTGGCGATGATGATCAGGCCGGCGATGACGATGCCGGAGACCCGGGCCCACATCGCCTGCTGGAACAGCCCCATGCTCACCACCACGGCGACGGCGCCCAGGATGAGGGTGACCCAGCCCCAGCCGGTCAGGTCGAACCGGAAGACGTAGCCGTTGGCCGCTACGAACACGTCGTCCTGGGCGATCCCCATGATGCCGCGGAAGATGTCGATCACTCCGGCGACCATCAGCATGACGGCTCCGAAGAGCATCAGCCCGCCGGCCCACTGCTGCTTGCGCGCGTGCGTGGTGGTGCGTGTCGTGGTCATCTCTCAGCCTCGCTTGCTTCGGCCGGTGCTCAGCGGGGGCTGGGCGCCGGGGCCGCGGTGGCGCTGTTCGCCGGACGGGCGTCGGACAGGATCAGGGCCTTGGCCTGCTGGAACTCGTCCTGCGTGATGTCGCCGCGCTTGCGCAGCTCGGCGAGGCGGGCGAGTTCGTCGGTGCTGCTGGGCTGGTTGGCGGCAGCCGTCTCACGGACGTAGGAGTCGAACATCTGCCGCTGCGCCCTGGCGTGCTCGACGTCGCGGCGGCCCATGTCCTTGCCCCGTGCGATGAGGTACACGAAGACGCCGAGGAACGGCAGCACGATCACGAACACCAGCCAGCCGGTCTTCCCCCAGCCGCTCAGCGAGTCGTCCCGGAAGATGTCGAAGACGATCTTGAAGAGCAGGAAGAACCACATGATCCAGAGGAAGAACCAGAGCATGGTCCAGAAGGCGCTCAACAGGGGGTAGTCGTACGCGAGAAACATCTGCGTGTTCCCTTCGTCTCCCGCCCGGGTCCTCACCCGGATGGTGTTCTGGGTCCACGCTGCGCCCGAAGCCGACCGGCGGCCTCACACCGGCCGGGTGATTTCGTGTCCGGGTCCCCTGATCCGGGACCCGCGCCGGCGTCGACGCCCGACCCGGGGCGGGCCCAGGATCGGCGAGAAGCGCCCCGGCCCTGCCATGACCCTCCGTGACATGGGAACCCGGCTGCCGGCAGCCCGTAGCGGGCGGGCTTCAGGGGATCACAAAGGGACACCGACGGATCATGGCCGCTGACCGAACGTCACCACGGGGGTGATGACCATGCCGCCCGATCAGCCCGATCAGCCCGATCAGCCCGATCAGCCCGATCAGCCGGACGAGCGGGCGGGTGACGGTGCGTCCGCGGAGCCCCGGGGCCGGCTGCGCGTCAGCGAGGCGCTGGCCGCCGCCACCCGGGAGGTCACCGACCCCCTGCGCGTCCCGGACGCGCTGTGCGCGGCCTGCGTACGGCTCCTGCCGGTCAGCGGGGCCTCGGTGTCCATCTCCGGTGGCCGGGGCATCCAGATGACCTGGTGCGCCAGTGACCGGGTCGCGGCCCGGCTGGCCGAGCTGCAGTACACGACGGGCGACGGGCCCTGCCACTCCGCGCTCGAACAGGGCGCCCCCGTCCTCGCGCCCGACCTCACCGCGGGCCGCGATGCCCGGCGCTGGCCGATCTTCGCGCACGAGGCGGTCGGACTCGGCGTGTCCGCGGTGTTCTCCCTGCCCCTGGGCGTCAGCGGTGCCGCCGTCGGCACCCTCGACCTGTACTGCGACCGGGTCGGCGGCCTGTCCGAGCCGGACCTGCGGACCGCGCTGTGGGTGCGGGACGCGATCACGTACGCCCTGATGAGCACCCAGCCGGCGCACGACGGGTCCGAGGAGGCCACCGAGGAGGAGGTGGCGTCCTGGCTGGCGGCCTCGGAGGCCGACCACACCGAGGTCTACCAGGCGGTCGGCATGGTGATGGTGCAGCTCGACGTCGACCCCGAGCAGGCCCTGGACCGGATGCGGGCCCGCGCCTTCGTCGAGGGCCGTACCGTGAGCCAGGTGGCCCGGCAGGTCCTGGCCCGCAAGCTCCGCTTCGAACCGGAGCCCGGCGGCCATCACGACGGCGGCCATCATGGCGACGTCGGTGACCGGTCATGAGCCGGGAACGGCAGTAGCGGTCGAGGCAGGGGCCCTCGTCGGTCGGCGGACCCCGCCGCGCCGCGGTCATGTCTGGCCCCGCGGCCGCCCCCGCCCCGCCGAGCCCGCCGTCCGCTTCGCGGGGCCGCCCGGCCACCGGCCGCCGTCACTGTCCGCATTCCTGGACGCGCTGCGGCCGGCACGCGTGAGGGGCCCCGGGATCACCCGGGGCCCCTCACAGGTCGTACGCCGTCAGCCGCACTGGCAGGGAGCGCCCGACTGGCAGCCGCAGCCGCAGCCCGATCCGCAGCCGCACGCGGCGACGAGCGGCAGGCTCCTGATCTCGCCGGACTGGTCGGTGTCGCGCTCCTGGGTGGGGTCGGGCGTGGTGCTGGGGGATTCGGCCATGGGTCCCTCCTCGACACGGGGGCCTGGTGCCCCCGCCCATTGCATGCCCGTTTTCCTGGGCGCATCAACGGCGCACAGAGGCGCCCGCGCGCCTGCCCGGCGGTCTTCGAGCCCCCGCCTCAGACTCCTTCGAGCCCCGTGACCGGCTTGATGTCCTGCTGGAGGTCGTCCGCGTGCTCGCCGGTGACGAGATAGACGACACGCTTGGCGACCGCCACGGCGTGGTCCGCGTACCGCTCGTAGTAACGGCCCAGCAGGGTCACGTCGACGGCCGTCTCGATGCCGTGCTTCCAGCGCTCGTCGATCAGGTGCTGGAAGAGCGTGCGGTGCAGGAGGTCCATGTCGTCGTCGTCCTGCTCCAACTGGAGGGCGAGGTCGACGTCCTTCGTCACGATCACCTCGGCCGCCTTGGCCATCAGGCGCTGCGCGAGCTGGCCCATCTCCAGGATGGTGGCGTGCAGGTCGTGTGGCACCGCGCGCGCCGGGAAGCGCAGCCGGGCCAGCTTGGCCACGTGCTGCGCGAGGTCTCCGGAGCGCTCGAGGTCGGCGGACATGCGCAGCGACGTGACGACGATACGCAGGTCAGTCGCCACCGGCTGCTGGCGCGCGAGCAGGGCTATCGCCCGCGCCTCCAGGTCGTGCTGGAGTTCGTCGACCTTCTGGTCGGCCTCGATCACGTTCTCGGCCAGCTTCAGGTCGGTGTCGAGGATGGCCGTCGTGGCGCGCCCGATCGCCGAGCCGACCAGCCGGGCCATCTCCACCAGACCGTCGCCGATCGAATCCAGTTCCTCGTGGTACGCGTCCCGCATCAGGGTTCCCTCTCATAGGTGTGCTTGGTCCCCACGCTCCCACGTTCTGTCCCGCACGCGACCGTTTCTGCCCTCTCGAATGAACCGGTACTGGCTCCAAGGTGAACTCTGGGCGACGAGTGTTCGAGGTCGCACCTCGACGGCTGTGGTCAGCTCGTTCGGCATGCCTAACCTTGAGGCATGGACGTGAACGCGGCGGTCGCCGCAGCGGCAGCGATCGCCGGGGTGCTCACCGGTGTCATCGCCATGCTGGCGTTCCGCTGGAGTGAACGCGACCAGAAGCGACCCACCAGGACTTCTTTGCACACCGATCCCGTACTCCCGCCCGGCGTGGACACCGTGCTGTCCGTGCTCCGCTCGTCGGCCGTCGTCCTCGACGAGGCCGACGCCGTCGTCAAGGCCAGCTCCGCCGCCTACGCCCTCGGGCTGGTCCGCGGCGGCAAGCTCTCGGTCGAGCCGATGCTCCATATGGCCCGGGACACCAGACGCGACGGCGAGATACGCCAGGTGGAGCTGGACCTGCCCCGGCGCGGCACGGGACGGGGCGAGGCCCTCGCCGTCTCCGCGCGGGTGGCCCCGCTCGGCTCCCGGCTGGTCCTGCTGCTGGTCGAGGACCTCACCGAGGCCCGCAGGATCGAGGCCGTACGGCGCGACTTCGTGGCGAACGTCAGCCATGAGCTGAAGACGCCCGTCGGCGCGCTCTCCCTGCTCTCCGAGGCCGTGATGGACGCCTCCGACGACCCCGAGGCCGTGCAGCGCTTCGCGGGCCGCATGCAGATCGAGGCGACCCGGCTGACCAATCTGGTCCAGGAGCTGATCGACCTCTCCCGGGTGCAGAACGACGACCCCCTGGAGGACGCCGAGCCCGTCCGGGTGGACGAGCTGGTCGCCGAGGCCGTCGACCGCTGCCGCCACCAGGCCGGCGCCAAGCAGATCATCATGGCCGCCGGGGGCACCGCCGACCTGCACGTCTGGGGCAACCGCGGCCAGCTCGCCGCCGCCCTCGGCAACCTGGTCGAGAACGCGGTGAACTACTCCCCGGCCCGCACCCGGGTCGGCATCGCCGCCCGCCGGGTGGTCGCCCCGGGCGGCGACATGATCGAGCTGGCCGTCACCGACCAGGGCATCGGCATCTCGGAAAAGGACAAGGAGCGCGTCTTCGAGCGCTTCTACCGGGTCGACCCGGCCCGCTCCCGAGCCACCGGAGGCACCGGTCTCGGGCTCGCCATCGTCAAGCACGTGGCCGCCTCGCACGGCGGGGAGGTCACGGTGTGGAGCGCCGAGGGGCAGGGCTCCACGTTCACTCTCAGGCTGCCGGAGGCGGGCGTGGCCCGTGACCGCGCACTGCACCACCCCGACCTCGACGAAGAGGACGGCGGCCCCACCGACACATCTCCGTACGAACCGCTTCCCGCCCCGGAGGTCCTTCCGTGACCCGAGTGCTCGTCGTCGAGGACGAGGAGTCCTTCTCCGACGCCCTGTCGTACATGCTCCGCAAGGAGGGCTTCGAGGTCGCCGTCGCGGCCACCGGCCCCGACGGACTCGACGAGTTCGAGCGCAACGGCGCCGACCTCGTCCTCCTCGACCTGATGCTGCCGGGGCTGCCCGGCACGGAGGTGTGCCGGCAGCTGCGCGGCCGCTCCAACGTTCCCGTGATCATGGTCACCGCCAAGGACAGCGAGATCGACAAGGTCGTGGGCCTGGAGATAGGGGCCGACGACTACGTCACCAAGCCCTTCTCCTCCCGTGAGCTGGTCGCCCGCATCCGGGCCGTCCTGCGCCGTCGCGGGGAGCCGGAGGAGGTCACCCCGGCCGCCCTGGAGGCGGGCCCGGTCCGTATGGACGTCGACCGCCACGTGGTCACCGTCTCGGGCTCGAAGGTCGACCTCCCGCTCAAGGAGTTCGACCTGCTGGAGATGCTGCTGCGCAACGCCGGCCGCGTGCTGACCCGCATGCAGCTCATCGACCGGGTCTGGGGCGCCGACTACGTCGGTGACACCAAGACGCTGGACGTCCACGTCAAGCGGCTGCGCGCCAAGATCGAGCCGGACCCGGGGGCGCCCAGGTACCTGGTGACGGTGCGGGGCCTCGGCTACAAGTTCGAGCCGTAGGCCGTAGGCCGTACGGCGGGCGGCACGACCGGCCCGCCCGGGCCGGCCCGGTGGGGCCGCGCGGGACGACGAAGGGCGGCACCCCCCGGGGGGGTGCCGCCCTTCGCGCGTGCGGTCGCTCAGTTGCCGGCCGACTGGGACGCCGAGTCGCTGGGGGTGGCGCCGGTGTCCGCGGCGTCGCCCGCGGACGCGGTGTCGGTGGCCGTCGCCGAGGCGGTGGCCTTGCCGCCCTTGTGCGGCTTGCCGCTGCCCGAGGCGGACGCGCCCGGCGCGGGGGAGGCGGTGGCCGCGGCGCTCGGGATCTCGCTCGGACCCCAGCCGCTGAAGTAGCTGGTGGCCGGGACCACGTAGGCGCTCAGGCTCACCGGACCGGTCGAGCTGAGGGTGAAGGTCACCTTCTGCACGTTGCCGTTCTGGACCGCCTCGCGGCCGCTGGCCAGTACGGCGGACGCGTTGCCCTTGCCGCCGATGATCAGCGAGCCGTGGGCCGGGACGGTCAGGCTCTGGCCCTTGGCCGGGGAGAGCTTGAGCGGCTGGCTGCTGCCCGCGACGGTGATCGACTGGAGGGTCTGGTTGGTCGCGCCCTCGTTGAAGATCGTCGCGGAGACGACGGCGGGACCGGTGGCCTGCGGGTCGGGCTGCGTGATGATCGCGGCGTTCTGGATCTTGATGGCGCCGACGCTGGTGGCCGCGTTGTCCGGCTTGATCTCCAGGGTCTGGGAGTTGTTTCCGGCGCCGCAGGCGGCGAGCGAGGCGATCGAGAAGGCAATGGCGGAGGCGGCGAGGGCGCCGCGTCGAAGGCTGCTGCTCACGGCGGCGGCAACTCCTTGAACGCAGGGGCGGCTCCTCTATAAAGCCACCCTAAGTGTCTGTCAGCGACCTCAGGTTACCGAGCCGTTCCCGCGCCGCCGCACCCGACCCTCCCCCAAGCCCCCCGCTTCCCTCCGGGTGGGGGTACCGCGACCGCCCGCAGGTGACCCGCGGGTCACTTTGCCGGGACCTCCGTCAGCCATTCGCATAACGCGCGCGCGAGCGCTCCCTGGAGCGCCGGCGACATTTTCGTGAAGGAATGCGCGAGCACCCTGGAAATTGATCACCGATCACCCGTCCGGCCCAGGTTGATCAATTCCGGAATCGGCTCCCGCCGGTGCCGGGCCTCCGAACGGAGTAGCGGAAGTCGCACGTCTGGAAGCGGACAAAACGGGATGTTCATCCGCTTGGAAGCGCCTCCCGGAGCGTGTAACGTGCGCGTTTCTCTCCGCCCGGAGAGCCCCTCCGACCTGCGAATACCTGGTTCCGCAGGCCCTTCGCAGCACGTTCGTGTCACTGTTGTCAAGCCCCGAGATATGCCCTGACCTGCGAAAACGCCATTCAGAACCCGCCGTATCCGTGTTACCCTGGATAGCCACGGAAGGGGTACCTGTCACATGACGTTCAAGGTTGGCGACACCGTGGTCTATCCCCATCACGGGGCCGCGCTGATCGAGGCTATCGAAACTCGCCAGATCAAAGGCGTGGACAAGACCTACTTGGTGCTGAAGGTCGCCCAGGGTGACCTGACGGTACGTGTGCCAGCGGACAATGCGGAGTTCGTCGGCGTGCGTGATGTGGTCGGTCAGGACGGGCTGGACCGAGTCTTCGAGGTGCTGCGCGCCCCGTACGCCGAGGAGCCCACGAACTGGTCCCGTCGCTACAAGGCAAACCTGGAGAAGCTTGCCTCCGGCGATGTCATCAAGGTCGCGGAAGTCGTGCGTGACCTGTGGCGTCGCGAGCGCGAGCGCGGACTGTCCGCCGGTGAGAAGCGCATGCTCGCCAAGGCCCGCCAGATTCTGGTGAGCGAGCTGGCTCTCGCGGAGAACACGAACGAGGACAAGGCCGAGGCCCTGCTCGACGAGGTACTCGCCTCCTGACGCGCCCCCGGCGGCTGTCGCCGCCCTCAGCACGCGCCACACAGTGAACTGCCGCGGTGCCCGATGACAGACCCTGTCGCCGGGCGCTGCGGCATGTTCGTCCCCGGAACTCCAGCCGCGGTGCGACCGGGGCGACGGGCCGGTAAGACGCCTGTCGTTCATCTCGGGGGAAGCCCCCCGATACTTGGTGTGCCGGGCCCGGGCAGATGGCTCGACCAGGGTCACGGAAGGGTCCGGTCAAGGCGTCGCGCCCGGCACTCCTCCAGGCCATACCCACCTGGGTCGAGCACACAAACCTGACAGGAACCGATGTCTGACGATTCGCGCCCCTCACCCGCGCAGATCCCCGTCGCCGCCGTGATTCCCGCCGCCGGCCGGGGCGTACGCCTGGGCCCTGGCGCCCCCAAAGCGCTGCGCGCGCTGAACGGCACGCCCATGCTGATCCACGCGGTCCGCGCCCTCGCCGCCTCCCGGCACGTCGCCCTGGTGATCGTCGTCGCCCCGCCCGACGGCGCGGGCGAGGTGAAGTCCCTGCTCGACGCGCACGCCCTGCCCGAGCGCACCGACTTCCTCGTCGTGCCCGGCGGGGACAGCCGCCAGGAGTCGGTCCGGCTGGGCCTCGACGCCCTGCCGCCCGAGTACGGCGTCGTCCTCGTGCACGACGCGGCCCGCCCGCTCGTCCCCGTCGACACCGTCGACGGCGTCATCGAGGCCGTACGCGACGGCGCGCCCGCCGTGGTCCCCGCGCTGCCGCTCGCCGACACCGTCAAGGAGGTCGAGCCCGCGGCCGTGCCCGGCGACCCCGAGCCGGTCGTGGCCACACCCGAGCGGGCCCGGCTGCGCGCCGTGCAGACACCCCAGGGCTTCGACCGCGCGACCCTGGTCCGCGCCCACGAGACCGTCACCGAGGACGTCACGGACGACGCGAGCATGGTCGAGCAGCTCGGCCTGCGGGTCGTCACCGTCCCCGGGCACGAGGAGGCCTTCAAGGTCACCCGCCCCCTCGACCTGGTCCTCGCCGAGGCGGTCCTGGCCCGCAGGAGGCTCAACGATGGCTTCTGACACCTCTGACACCCGGCCCGCCCACGACCCGTCCGCCGCGCTCCCGTTCGCGCTGCCCCGGGTCGGTATCGGCACCGACATCCACGCCTTCGAGGAAGGCCGGGAGCTGTGGTGCGCCGGTCTGAAGTGGGAGGACGCGGGCCCGGGCCTGGCCGGGCACTCCGACGCCGACGTCGTCGCGCACGCCGCGTGCAACGCGCTCTTCTCCGCCGCCGGGCTCGGCGACCTCGGAGCGCACTTCGGCACCGGGCGCCCCGAGTGGTCCGGCGCCTCCGGCACCACGCTGCTGACCGAGGCCGCCCGCATCGTCCGCGAGGCCGGATTCACCATCGGCAACGTCGCCGTCCAGGTCGTCGGAGCCCGCCCCAAGATCGGCAAGCGCCGGGACGAGGCGCAGAAGATCCTCTCCGAGGCGGCCGGCGCTCCGGTGTCCGTCTCCGGCGCCACGACCGACGGCCTCGGCTTCCCCGGCCGCGGGGAGGGACTCATGGCGGTGGCCACGGCACTCGTGGTGCGGGTGGGCTGAGGGCGTGCGAGGGTACCCGCAGAGTCACCGTTGACCGAGGAGGTACCCATGTCCGCCGCACTGCCCGACCGGGTCAAGTCCCTGTTGGACGACAAGGTGTTCATCGTCGTCGGCACCGTACAGCCCGACGGGGGACCGCAGATGTCCCCGGTCTGGGCGAAGCGTGACGGCGACGACATCCTCTTCTCCACCACGGCGGACCGCCGCAAGAAGAAGAACCTGGACCGCGACCCGCGCGTCACGGTCGTCGTCATGAACCCCGAGCAGCCCTACGAGTACGCCGAGATCCGCGGCACCGCCGAGATGACCACCGACGGCGCCGCGGAACTCATCGACGAACTGAGCGAGAAGTACACCGGCAAGAAGTACGCGGACTTCAACCCCGCCTCCGCGAACGACGCCCAGCGGGTGGTGGTGCGCATCACCCCGCGCAAGGTGACCGGGATGCTCTGAGGTCCCGGCGGCACGGCGCACCCGGGGCATTGTGGGGAAGGGGCGTGAGGCACTGCCTGGCGCCCACTACCCTGGAGTGGTGACCATTCGCCTGTACGACACCAACGCCCGGCAGATCCGTGACTTCACCCCGCTCAAGCCGGGCTGTGTCTCGATCTACCTCTGTGGTGCCACCGTGCAGGCGGCCCCGCACATCGGCCACATCCGCTCGGGCCTCAACTTCGACATCATGCGCCGCTGGTTCGCCTACCGCGGCTACGACGTGACGTTCGTCCGCAACGTCACCGACATCGACGACAAGATCATCAAGAAGGCCCACGAGCAGAACCGGCCCTGGTGGGCGATCGGCTACGAGAACGAGCGCGCCTTCAACGACGGCTACTCCGCCCTCGGCTGCCTCCCGCCCACCTACGAGCCCCGCGCGACCGGCCACGTCACCGAGATGATCGAGATGATGCAGGGCCTCATCGAGCGCGGCCACGCCTACGCGTCCGACGGCAACGTCTACTTCGACGTGCGGTCCTTCCCGCAGTACCTGGAGCTGTCCCGGCAGGAGCTGGACAACCTGCTCCAGCCCTCCGGCGAGGGCGAGACCGGCAAGCGGGACCCGCGCGACTTCGCCATGTGGAAGTCCGCCAAGCCCGGCGAGCCGACCTGGCCCACCCCGTGGGGGCCCGGCCGCCCCGGCTGGCACCTGGAGTGCTCCGCGATGGCGCACAAATACCTGGGCAGCGCCTTCGACATCCACGGCGGCGGCCTCGATCTGATCTTCCCGCACCACGAGAACGAGATCGCCCAGGCCAAGGCCTACGGCGACGACTTCGCCCGGTACTGGGTGCACAACGCCTGGGTCACCATGGCCGGCGACAAGATGTCCAAGTCGCTCGGCAACAGCGTCCTGGTCTCCGAGATGGTCAAGCAGTGGCGTCCGATCGTCCTGCGCTACTACCTCGGCACCCCGCACTACCGCTCGATGATCGAGTACAGCGAGGACGCGCTGCGCGAGGCGGAGTCCGCGTTCGCCCGTATCGAGGGCTTCGTCCAGCGCGTGGTGGAGAAGGCCGGCGGGGCCGTCGAGCCCGCCGCCGAGGTCCCGCCCGCCTTCGCCGAGGCGATGGACGACGACCTGGGGGTCCCGCAGGCCCTCGCCGTCGTGCACACCACCGTCCGGCAGGGCAACAGCGCGCTGGCCGCGGACGACAAGGACGCCGCGGTGGCCCGTCTCGCCGAGGTGCGCGCCATGCTCGGCGTCCTCGGCCTCGACCCGCTCGACCCCGCCTGGGCCGGTGAGACCGACCGGGGCGAGGACCTGCACGGCGTGGTGGACAGCCTCGTCCGGCTCGTCCTCGACCAGCGCGAGTCGGCCCGCGCCCGCAAGGACTGGGCCACCGCGGACGCCATCCGCGACCAGCTCAAGCAGACCGGTCTGGTCATCGAGGACAGTCCGCAGGGGCCCCGCTGGAGCCTCGGCCAGCGCTGAGACCGCCTCCGGTCCGATGATCGATTGTGCCGCCCGGACCTCCGGGCGGCACACTGCATAGACGTACACATCCGCACGCACCACAGAAACAGGTAGGTCATGGCCGCGAACAACCGTCGCATGTCCGGCAAGAAGGGCGCGCAGGTCGGCAGTGGCGGCCAGCGGCGCAGGGGCCTGGAAGGCAAGGGCCCGACCCCGCCCGCCGAGATGCGCAAGGGCCACAAGAAGAACCGCATCGCCACCGCCAAGGCCAAGCAGTCCGCGCGCCGCCCGGTGGTCCGCGGCCGGGGCGGCAAGTCCGCCTCCGAACTGGTCGTCGGCCGCAACCCGGTGGTCGAGGCGCTGCGCGAGGGCGTACCCGCATCCACGCTCTACGTCCAGCAGTTCGTCGACAACGACGAGCGCGTCCGTGAGGCCCTCCAGCTCGCCGCCGAGCGCGGCGGCATCAACCTGATGGAGGCCCCGCGGCCGGAGCTGGACCGCATGACGAACGGTCTGAACCACCAGGGCCTCGTGCTGCAGGTGCCGCCGTACGAGTACGCGCACCCCGAGGACCTCGCAGAGGCCGCCTACGACGAGGCCGTCGACCCGCTGATCGTCGCGCTCGACGGCGTCACCGACCCGCGCAACCTCGGCGCGGTCGTCCGCTCCGTCTCCGCCTTCGGCGGTCACGGCGTGGTCGTCCCCGAGCGCCGCTCGGCCGGCATGACCGCCGGCGCCTGGAAGACCTCCGCCGGTACGGCCGCCCGTACGCCGGTCGCCCGCGCCACCAACCTCACCCGGACCCTGGAGGCCTACAAGAAGGCCGGCATCACGGTCGTGGGCCTGGCGGCGGACGGCGAGGTGGAGCTCGGCGACCTGGAGGCGCTCGGCGGCCCCGTCGTCATCGTGGTCGGCAGCGAGGGCAAGGGCCTGTCCCGCCTGGTCGGCGAGACCTGCGACTTCCGGGTGCGGATCCCGATGCCGGGTGGCGCGGAGTCCCTGAACGCCGGTGTGGCGGCGGGCATCGTGCTGTACGAGGCGGCGCGCAGGCGGAGCTGAACACCCGTCCGGCACTTCACCCGTGCGGGGTCATTACGGCGTCCATGTGGCGTCAGGAGCCGCTTTGACGGGGTCCGGACACATCCGGCCGGTCAAAGCAGTGTCCTAACTCCACGTCACTCGGTTAGATGAGTGTGGACACCAGAACACCCCGCACACCCACGGGGGACCGCTCGTCGGGATTCGACGACGCTCCCGCGCTGAGCATGGTGAAGGTGCCGAGCGATCCGGCGCAGGTCATCGTCAGTCACGCCAGCTTCCGCGTGCAGTTGGGCGCGTCGGCCAAGCGCGGCCAATCCCCGCGGATCGCCCGGCACCTGAGCGCCACCCAGGAACCCGCCCGCATGCCGGTCATGGGCACCGGGGGGCGGGCCGGCGCCACCGCCGCGGCCGGCCGCCGGCGCCCCGTCGTGTGGAGCGGCAGGTCCGCGCCCGACGACACCGGCGCCCACCGGCTGCTCCAGGCCGTCCGGGGCAGCGTCCGCCATGTCGACGAGCCCGTCGAGGCCGGCGCCACCCAGGTCATCCCGCGGGTGGGAACCGGATACCCGGACGCCTACGCGGGTCTCGACCAGACCGTGGAGACACCGGTCGTCGGCCACCAGCGCACCGCCCCCGACGAGGGCACCCGGCTCCTGCCCACCATGCGCGGCGCGGGCAGCGCCTACGACGAACCGGGTTACGCGGCGCAGGAGTTCGACGGCGCGTACGGGAACTACGGCGACCACGCCGGGTACGCCGGTCACGACGACTACGCAGATCACGGCGACTACGACGCCTACGACGACACCGCCGAGGCGGCGGGCGAACGCCTCCGCAAGCGCCACGGCGACGACCCGGCGCGGCACGCCTACTACCCGGGCCGCCGCATGAACCTCGGCGTCGTCCTGCTCCCGCTGCGCATCTTCCTCGGCTTCATCTCCATCTACGCCGGTATGGGCAAGCTGTGCGACCCCGTCTACTTCGACGGCGGCAAGCGCGGCTCCATGGTCAAGTGGCTCAACACCCTGCACCCGTGGGACGTCGCCGAGCCGCTGCACCAGTTCGCCCTGCACCACCCGGTCGGCTCCGGCCTGGTCATCGCCTTCCTCCAGGTGGTCGTCGGCGTCCTGACCGTCTTCGGCTGCTGGCAGCGTGTCGCCGCCGTGGTCGGCGCCCTGCTCTCGGCCGCGCTGATCGTCACGGTCAGCTGGAAGAGCGTCCCCGCCTACGACACCCCCGACATCATCTACCTGGCCGCCTGGTCACCGCTGATCATCGCGGGCGCCCCGGTCTACTCGGTCGACGGCCGCCTCGCCGGCAGCGCCTGGCGCACCCTCGGACCCCGCGCCGACATCTGGGAGCTGCGCCGCTTCGTCCTGCGCCGCGGCGCCCTCGTCACGGCCGTCACCGTCGGTCTCACCCTGCTCGCCGGCTCCCTGCTGGGCGGCGCCGTGCGCGACTCCAGCCGTGTGGTCGTCCCCGGCCCCGGCGAGGCCCCGCGCAACAACGTGCCCGGCTCCCCGCTCCCGCAGGAGCCCGGCCGGACGCACCGGCGGACCCCGTCGGCGTCCAGCTCGCCGTCCGGCGGCGCGACGGCCGGCGCCAGCCCCTCCGGCGCGGCGACGACCCCGGGCGCGAGCCGCGGCACCGGCGGAGGCGCCACCACCACGACCCCCAGCCAGACCCAGGGCACCTCGGGCCAGGTCCCGCCCCGCAGGTCCGCCCCCACGGGCGGCGCCCCCAGCACCACGGCGGGCCCGACCAGCACGGGCGGCACGGCGACGGGCGGCGGCACGTCGACCGGCGGCACCGGCAGCACGGGCGGCACGTCGTCCACCGGCCAGCCGGGCCTGGTGGGCGGCCTGCTGGGCTGACCGACAGAACAGGGCCCCGCACCGAGAGGTGCGGGGCCCTCGGCGTGCGGTTGGCATCGTCCGTGGGGAGCGTGGCCGGGGGCCGCGGTGCCCCGCAGCCGTGAGCCCGGCGCCCGGCCCGAGGCCGTGAACGCACGCCCGCCTGCCCGCCCACGACCGCCGATCCGACGCCCAGCGTGCGAAGCCCGACCGTCGGCCCGAAGCAGTGGGCGTGCGCTCGGCAAGCCTGGCGGTCAACCCATGGCCGTGCACGCGCACTCGACTGCCTGCCCTGGACCGCCGGTCCGGCGCCCGGCGTGCGGGCGCCTGGCCGTCGGCTCGCAGCCGTGGGGCGTGCGCCCAGTAAGTCCGGCTGTCGGTCCGAGGCGGCTCCTGTGTGCCTGACTGGCAGTTCGGCGCGGTCTCTGGTGTGCCCGGTTGCCCGCCCGGGGCCGCCGAGGCAGTGCCCGGTGTCGGCGCCTGACTGTTGGCTCGGGACCGCCGATCCGACGCCTAGCGTGCGAAGCCCGACCGTCGGCCCGGGCCGTCGTTCCGGCGCCCAGGTGCGGTGCCCGACCGTCGGCCCGCAGCCGGGGGCGTGCGCCCGGCAAGCCCGGCGGTCGGACCGTAGCCGGGGGTGCGCCCGGCTTGCCGGGCCGAGGCGGCAGCGCGGTGCGGTCCGTGGGTGCCCGGCTGTCCGCCCGGGAGCGTACGCGTGTGGCCGGCTGTTCCGTCCGGCGGTCAGCTTTCCGCTAGCGGCCCAGGGCCGACAGTTCCTTTGCCGCCTCGGTCAGGTCCTTCGCCGTGTCGATGGCTCGCCAGTAGGCGCCCTGCGGGATGGTGAAGCCGGCGAGCTTGCGCTCGCGGGCGAGGCGGGGGAACGTGGTCCGCTCGTGGTCACCGCGCTCGGGCAGCAGGCCGTTGAACTCGGGCGAGAACACGTACACGCCTGCGTTGATCTCGAACGTCGAGGGCGGGGCCTCGATGAAGTCGGTGATGTGCCCGAAGCCGTCGGTCTTCACCGCGCCCCAGGGAATCCGGGGCCGGGCCAGCGCCAGCGTGGCGAGGGCGTCCCGCTCGGTGTGGAAGTCGGCCATGTCCCGCAGGGAGAAGCGGGTCCAGATGTCGCCGTTGGTGGCGTACCAGGGCCGGTCGGGGTGGGGAAGGTGCGCGGCGGCGTACTTGAGTCCGCCGCCGCGGCCGAGGGGCTCCGTCTCCACGACGGTGGTGACGGACACCGGCAGGTCGGCCGAGTCCAGCCACTTCTGCAGCACCTCGGCGAGGTGGCCGCAGGAGACCACCACGTCCGTCACGCCCTCTTCGGCGAGCCAGGCCAGCTGGTGACCGATGATCGGAGTGCCCGTACCGGGGATCTCGACCATCGGCTTGGGCCGGTCGTCGGTGTAGGGACGCAGCCGTGAGCCCTGGCCACCGGCCAGGACTACGGCTTGAGTGGGGCGCGACGCGGCGTTCGGATGGGTCATGACCCGAACTGTACGTGGCGCCCCGGCCGGGAAACCGGCCGCAACAGGCTCCTTAAGGAGCCGTTACCGACTTCCCAACCGCGTCTAGCTGTGCGCGGCCAGCACGCCGGAGGCGAAGGCGGTGTCGCAGACCGGCCGCGCGTAGGACTGCGCGCGTGAGGCGCCGTAGATGCGGACCGCCGCCTGGCCCAGGGCCCGCGCGATGGAGGAGCAGTGCTTCGCCAGCGACGGGTGCCCGTTGACGGCCTGCTGGAGGTGGGTGAGGACCACCCCCGGGTTCTTGTCCTGCAGCTCGGTCATCAGCCGGTCGCGCAGCACGTCCTGCGGGGCGTGGGCGACCGTCCTGGTGGGGACCTCCGCCGCGGAGACGTCCGAGGCGGTGAGCACCGAGCTGGAAGGGCTCCCCGTCCAGTTGACCCGGGTGACCGCGAGGGTCCCGGAGAGCACCAGGACGACGGGCAGGACGAGGGCGAGAGTGCGGCCGATCCGGCGGGCAGGGCCGCCCCGGTGGCCGCGTCGCGTCTGAGGGTTGGTGGAGTGCTTCACGCGAGTGAGGGTAGCGCCCGGTAACCATTTGGCGACATTTGGTCACCCTTATGGGGGATGAAGTGGCGTCCCTTTCTGGGTAGAGGGTTGACGCTGCCCGCCCGAAATGCTCGCTGTGCCGGGGTAATTCCGGCAACGGAAGGGGCCCCGCGGTGGTCCGCGGGGCCCCTTCCGTCAACCTGTGCGGAAAAGCGCTGCTCAGCCGGTCAGTCGGAGAGCCGCTCGCCGGTGGAGGTGGAGAACACGTGGATCTCACCCGGACGCGGCACCACGTGCAGCGTGGAGCCCTTGTCCGGCACCTGGCGGCCGTTCACGCGGACGACCAGGTCCTTGACCTCGCCACTGACCTCGGCGGTGCCGTAGACGTAGCCGTCGGCGCCCAGCTCCTCGACCACGTTCACGGAGACCGCGAGACCGGCCGGGGCGTCCTCGGTGTCCTTGGACAGCGAGGTGGCGACACCGCCGCCCAGCTCGACCACGTCGAAGTGCTCGGGGCGGACACCCACGGTCACCGTGCGGTCACCCTTGTCGGAGGCGGCCTTCAGGGCGTCGCGGTTGACCGGGACGACGCTGTTGCCGAACTTCACGCCGCCGTCGGTGATCGGGACCTCGACCAGGTTCATGGCCGGGGAGCCGATGAAGCCGGCGACGAAGAGGTTCGCGGGCTTGTCGTACATGTTCCGCGGCGAGTCGACCTGCTGGAGCAGACCGTCCTTGAGCACGGCCACCCGGTCGCCCATCGTCATGGCCTCGACCTGGTCGTGGGTGACGTAGACGGTGGTGATGCCGAGGCGGCGCTGCAGGGACGCGATCTGCGTACGCGTGGACACACGAAGCTTGGCGTCCAGGTTGGACAGCGGCTCGTCCATGAGGAAGACCTGCGGCTCACGCACGATGGCGCGGCCCATGGCGACACGCTGGCGCTGACCGCCGGAGAGCGCCTTCGGCTTGCGGTCCAGGTACTCGGTGAGGTCGAGGATCTTCGCGGCCTCCTCGACCTTCTGCCGGATCTCCGCCTTGTTGACGCCGGCGATCTTGAGCGCGAAGCCCATGTTGTCGGCGACCGACATGTGCGGGTACAGCGCGTAGTTCTGGAACACCATGGCGATGTCCCGGTCCTTGGGCGGCAGGTGGGTGACGTCGCGGTCACCGATGCGGATGGCTCCGCCGTTGACGTCCTCGAGCCCCGCGAGCATCCGGAGCGAGGTGGACTTGCCGCAGCCCGACGGGCCGACCAGGACGAGGAACTCGCCGTCCTCGATCGCGATGTCGAGACCGTCGACGGCGGGCTTGGTGGAACCCGGGTAGATCCGGGTCGCCTTGTCGAACGTCACAGTGGCCATGGTGAATGGGCCCCCTTCTACCGGCAGGAACGTGCCGGACGATCCGTTGTAGGAAGGTGGTTGGTGTAGTCCACGCGAGTGAACCGGTTCTGGACGGTACCTGCCGTTCACCCGTCTGTCAGTACCCCGGCCCCTGCGAACTTCGCGGGAATTCCCGACGGGCCCGCGGTGGGACGTGGGTACACTGCACAGGCACGTACGCGGTACGCGCGTGCAGGCCTCCTTAGCTCAGATGGCCAGAGCACCGCACTTGTAATGCGTAGGTCGTCGGTTCGAATCCGACAGGGGGCTCCGTACGCCGAGGCCACCCGCACCATCTGGTGCGGGTGGCCTTTTCGTCTGCCCGGGTCAGGGAGGTCCGCCCAGGTCAGGGCCGGTCAGGCCGGACGGAGCAGGGTGCGCAGCACCTCGCGCAGGGTGCCCTCCGGGTCCGCGACGGCTCCCGTCGCGCGCCAGGCCACGAAGCCGTCCGGGCGGACCAGGACCGCGCCGTCGGCCGTGGTGCCGTGGGCCTCGGCCCAGTCCGGGGCGTCGGCCGCCCCCGGGGCGCCGGTGTCGTAGGTGAGGTCGGCGTCGGCGCCGGGGCCGATGCGGTAGGCGTCCAGGCGTACGCCGTCCAGGGAGGCGACCCGGCGGGCCGCCTCGTGCCAGCCGGCGTCGTCCGGGGCGTCGGTGAGCAGCACCAGGGAGCGCTCGTACAGGTCCAGGGTGGACAGGCGGGCCCCGGCGCGGCGCAGCCACAGGTGCGGGGCCCGGGTGCCGGGGCGGCCGTTCAGGGAGAGGCCGTCGGGGACCACCGGCTGGTCCTGGTCGGTGCCGACGACGGCGCCGTGCGGGTAGTGGTAGCCGAGGACGACGTTGAGGATGCCGCCGCGCTTGCCGCCGCCGACGCCGGGGGCGGGCGCGAAACCGGGGTGGCTGTGCTCGACGGAGCGGGCGGAGGCGCGGGCGCTGGTGGCGAGGGCGACCGGGCGGCGCTCGGTGTCGTAGCTCGCGAGGAGCCCGGGCTCCGCCCAGCCGTCGAGGACGGCGGCCAGCTTCCAGGCGAGGTTGTGGGCGTCCTGGATGCCCGTGTTGGAGCCGAAGGCGCCGGTGGGGGACATCTCGTGGGCGGAGTCGCCGGCGAGGAAGACCCTGCCCTGGGCGTAGCGGTCGGCGACCCGTTCGGCGGCTCTCCAGGAGGCCTTTCCGGTGATCTCGACGTCCAGGCCGGGCACGCCCACGGCTCGGCGGATGTGGTCCCGCAGGCGTTCCTCGGTGAACGAGTCGAGGGACTCGCCGCGCTCGGGGTGCCAGGGGGCGTGGAAGACCCAGCGTTCCTTGTTGTCGACGGGCAGCAGGGCGCCGTCGGCGTCCGGATGGGTGAGGTAGCAGCAGATGAAGCGCCGGTCGCCGACGACGTCGGCCAGGGCGGCGGAGCGGAAGGTGACGCTGACGTTGGCGAAGAGGTCGCCGGGGCCGCTCTGGCCGATGCCGAGGGCGGTCCGGACCGGGCTGCGCGGGCCGTCGGCGGCGACGAGGTAGTCCGCCCGGACGGTGTAGCTCTGGTCGGTGGTGCGGTCGAGGACCACCGCCGTCACTCCGTCGGCGTCCTGCTCGAAGGACTCCATCCGGTGGGAGTAGCGCAGCTGGCCGCCGAGTTCGCGGGCGTTGTCCAGGAGGACCGGTTCGAGGTCGTTCTGGCTGCACAGGCACCAGGCGGTGGGGCTGAACCGGGCGAGTCCGCCGCCCGGGTCGATGTGCTTGAACAGCCATTCGCCCGCGTCACCGACGAGGGTCGGGGTCTGCAGGATGCCGTGGTTCTCGGCGAGGAGGGATGCCGCCGCCTTGATGTCCGGCTCGACGCCGGCCACCCGGAACAGCTCCATCGTCCGCACGTTGTTGCCGCGTCCGCGTGGGTGGATCGAGGTCCCGGAGTGCCGTTCGACGAGCATGTGCCGGACACCGAGTCGGCCCAGGAACACGGACATGGACAGGCCCACCAGAGAGCCGCCCACGATGAGGACGGGGACGCGGTGGTCGGCTTTTTGATGCATCGAAGCCTCCAGAGGCAGGGATGAGCGTGTGGGGCGCCTGTGAGTTGTCTTGCCCGGTGGCGGTGGCTTCGCGTGCCCAATCACCCACGTGGTTCATACGAGTCGCGGGCTTGTGGGGACCGGCACAGGATCAAGGAACGCCGCCGTCGCGTCCTCTGCGCCCGGTGACGGCTCTGCCCCCCGCGAAGGAGATGTGTGCAGGATGACCACGACGTCTGAACGCCTTTCAGAAACGGCACGCGAGGTGTCGAAGCGTGTCTCCCAGTCCGTGTTCGACGGCTCCCGGCTGCGGGTCGTCCTCCTGGTCGACGTCTACGACGGCGCGCAGCAGCAGTTCCTCGAGGCGTACGAGCAGCTCTGCAACCAGGTTGCGTCCGTGCCCGGCCATGTCAGCGACCAACTCTGCCAGTCGATCGAGAATCCCTCCCAATGGCTCATCACGAGCGAGTGGGAGAGTGCGCCGCCGTTCCTCACCTGGGTGAACAGCGAGGAGCACGTGCGGATGGTGGAGCCGCTGCACAGCTGTGTCCGGGACACCCGGTCGCTGCGGTTCCACGTGGTGCGGGAGACCGGCGGCGCGGCGGACCAGTCCCGGTCGGGCGAGCGCCGGCTTCAGGCGCACCCGCGCATCGGTGACGGGGTGATCCGGCACGCGCTCACCTTCACGGTGAAGCCGGGCACCGAGGAGAAGGTCGCGAAGATCCTCTCGGACTACGCCTCGCCGCAGGCGCGGGTGGACGCCACGACGCGGCTGTGCCGGACCTCGCTGTTCATGCACGGCAACCGGGTGGTGCGGGCCATCGAGGTGCGGGGTGACCTGCTCGCGGCGCTGCGGCACGTGGCCCGGCAGCCCGAGGTGCGGGCCGTGGAGGAGGCGATCAACCCGTATCTGGAGCAGGACCGGGACCTCGACGACCAGGAGTCGGCCCGGATGTTCTTCACCCGGGCGGCGCTGCCGGCCGTGCACCACGTGAGCACGGACGGGCAGCCGGAGGGTTTCCGGCGGGCCCTGTGCTACCCGGCCAGGCCGGGTCGCGGGATGCGGCTGGCCGAGCTGCTGGCGAAGGCCGACTCGGCGGCCGCCGAGGACCCGGCGAGCCCGCTGCTGCGCAGCACGGTCTTCCAGCGTGACGACGTCGTGGTGCGGCTGGTGGACGTGCGTGACGAGCGGGCCGCGGAGGCGCTGCCGGCCGACGCCCGGGCGGCCGCCGAGGTGCGCGAGCTGCTGGACGCCGAGGCCAGCCCCATGGACCTGATCACCGACCGCCGGTCGCCGGAAGCCTGATCCGGCCGCCCGGCTCCGACAGCCCCGACAGCCCGACAGCGCCGAGCGGCGACGCAGCAGACACAACGGAGGAAACGTTGTCCATCAAACCCCGTCCCAAAATCGTGGACCTCAGTGAGGTCGAGCCCAACGTCCGCCGAGGTGGCGATCTGCGCGCCATGCTCACCCCGGCCACGGTCGGCTCCACCAGCGGCTTCATGGGCGTGGCCATCGTGCAGCCCGGTGACCGCATCGGTGAGCACTACCACCCGTACTCCGAGGAGTTCGTCTACGTCGTCTGCGGGGAGCTGGAGGTGGACCTGGACGGTGAGCCGCACCCGCTGCGGCCCGAGCAGGGCCTGATGATCCCCGCCCACATGCGGCACCGGTTCCGCAACGTCGGCAAGGCCGAGGCGCGGATCGTCTTCCACCTGGGTCCGCTGGCCCCGCGGCCGCAGCTGGGTCACGTCGACACCGAGGAGACGGAGGTCATCGGGGCCGCCGCGGTGATCACCGAGCCCGCCGAGGCGGGTGCCGCCCACGCGGCCGGCCGGGGCCGGGTTCGGTCATGACCCGGCGCGTGGCGGTCACTGGCATAGGCATCGTTGCTCCGGGCGGCATCGGCGTACCGGCATTCTGGGATCTGCTTGCCGACGGCCGGACCGCGACGCGGGGCATCACCTTCTTCGATCCCACGAGTCTCAGGTCGCGGATAGCCGCCGAGTGCGACTTCGATCCGGCGGCGCACGGCCTGGACGCGGAGCAGGTCGCCCGGGCGGACCGGTACATCCAGTTCGCCATGGTCGCCGGGGACGAGGCGGTCCGGGACTCCGGGCTCGACCTCGCCTCGGAGAACCCCTGGCGCATAGCGGTCTCGCTGGGCACGGCGGTCGGCGGCACGACCCGGCTGGAGCACGACTACGTCCTGGTCAGCCAGGGCGGCCAGCGCTGGGACGTCGATCACCGGGAGGCGGAGGCGCACCTGCACCGGGCGTTCTCGCCGAGCACGGTCGCCTCCGCCGTGGCGGAACGCTTCGGCGCGCAGGGTCCGGTGCAGACCGTCTCCACGGGCTGCACCTCGGGCCTCGACGCGGTCGGGTACGCCTTCCACACGGTCGAGGAGGGCCGGGCCGACATCTGCATAGCCGGGGCCTCCGACTCGCCGATCTCCCCGATCACCATGGCCTGCTTCGACGCGATCAAGGCCACCTCCCCCAACAACGACGACCCCGCACACGCCTCCCGGCCCTTCGACAACAACCGTGACGGGTTCGTCATGGGCGAGGGCGGCGCGGTGCTCGTCCTGGAGGAGCTGGAACACGCTCGGGCCCGCGGCGCGCACGTGTACTGCGAACTGGGCGGCTACGCCACCTTCGGCAACGCCTACCACATGACCGGCCTGACCAGCGAGGGCCTGGAGATGGCCCGGGCGATCGACCTGGCACTGGACCACGCCCGGCTCGACCCGACGGCCATCGACTACGTCAACGCGCACGGCTCCGGGACCCGGCAGAACGACCGCCACGAGACGGCGGCCGTGAAGCGGGCGCTCGGCGACCACGCCTACGGCACCCCCATGAGCTCCATCAAGTCGATGGTGGGGCACTCCCTCGGGGCGATCGGGGCGATCGAGGTGGTCGCCTGTGTGCTGGCCCTGGCCAAGCAGGTCGTACCGCCGACCGCGAACTACGAGACCCCCGACCCCGAGTGCGACCTGGACTACGTCCCGCGCGTCGCCCGCGAACGGAAGCTGAGCAGCGTCCTGTCCGTGGGCAGCGGGTTCGGCGGTTTCCAGTCCGCGGTGGTCCTGACCCGGACGAGGGAGAGGACACGATGAGCGAACCGCACGACCGGCGCGCGGCCGTCACCGGCATCGGGGTCGTCGCGCCCAACGGCACCAGCACCGACACCTTCTGGAAGGCCACCCAGGAAGGTCTCAGCGTCCTCGGCCGGGTCACCCGGGAGGGCTGTGAGCACCTTCCGCTGAAGGTGGCCGGCGAGGTCCGCGACTTCGATCCGGGTGTGACGATCGAGGAGCGCTTCCTCGTCCAGACCGACCGGTTCACCCACTTCGCGATGGCCGCGGCCGACTTCGCGCTCGACGACGCCCGGCTCGGGCAGGCCGACACCTCGGCGGAGCCGTACTCCATCGGGGTGGTCACCGCCGCGGGCTCCGGCGGCGGCGAGTTCGGCCAGCGCGAGCTGCAGCAGCTGTGGGGCAAGGGCAGCCGCTTCGTCGGCCCCTACCAGTCCATCGCCTGGTTCTACGCCGCGAGCACCGGCCAGATCTCCATCCGCCGCAAGTTCAAGGGCCCCTGCTCGGTCGTCGCCTCCGACGAGGCCGGCGGTCTCGACGCCCTCGCCCACGCCGCCCGGGCGGTGCGGCGCGGCACCGACGTGATCGTGGCCGGCTCCACCGAGGCGCCCCTGGCGCCGTACTCGGTGGTGTGCCAGCTCGGTTACCAGGAGCTGAGCGCCGAGACCGACCCGTCGCGCGCCTACCGCCCGTTCACGGACACCGCCTGCGGGTTCGTGCCGGCCGAGGGCGGCGCCATGCTCGTGGTGGAGGCGGAGCGGTCCGCCCGCGAGCGCGGTGTGCCGGTCCGGGCCTACGTCGCGGGACACGCGGCGACCTTCACCGGCGCCTCCCGCTGGGCGGACTCCCGGCACGGCCTGGCCCAGGCCGTGCGGCAGGCCCTGGACGAGGCCGGCTGCGCCCCCGAGGAGATCGACGTGGTCTTCGCCGATGCCCTCGGGGTGCCGGAGGCGGACCGGGCCGAGGCACTCGCCCTGGCCGACGCCCTCGGCGCGCACGGCGCCCGGGTGCCGGTCACGGCGCCCAAGGCCGGCACCGGCCGGGGCTACTGCGCGGCGCCCGTGCTGGACACCGCGGCCGCCGTGCTCGCCATGGAGCACGGGCTGATCCCGCCGACGCCGAACGTCGTCGACGTCTGCCACGACCTCGACCTCGTCACCGGCCGCGCCCGCGTCGCCGAACTGCGGACGGCGCTGGTGCTCAGCCGCGGACTCATGGGGTCGAACTCGGCGCTGGTGCTGCGGCACGGCGCCACGCAGTGAGCACAGCAAAGGAGGAAAGCGCATGTCCCAGATCACGGTGGAAGAACTCGCCGCGCTGATGAAGAAGGCCGCCGGGGTCACCGTCAGCCCGCAGCAGCTCCAGGAGAAGCCGGACACCGGCTTCGACGTCCTCGGTGTCGACTCGCTGGGCCTGCTCGGCATCGTCGGCGAGCTGGAGAACTCGCACGGCACCCCGATGCCGGTCGACGCGGAGCGCTGCAAGACGCCCCAGCAGTTCCTCAACCTCGTCAACAGCACCCTGATGGCAGGAGCCTGACATGGCAGGACACACCCAGAACGAGATCACGATCGCCGCTCCGCTGGACCTGGTCTGGGACATGACCAACGACCTGGAGAGGTGGCCGCAGCTGTTCAGCGAGTACGCCTCCGTCGAGATCCTCTCCCAGGAGGGGAAGAAGACGACGTTCCGGCTGACCATGCACCCGGACGAGAACGGCACCGTCTGGAGCTGGGTCTCCGAGCGCGAGCCCGACCGTTCCGCCCGCACCGTCCGGGCCCGCCGCGTGGAGACCGGCCCGTTCGCCCACATGGACATCCTGTGGCAGTACGAGGAGGTCCCGGCCGGCACCCGCATGGTCTGGACGCAGGACTTCGCGATGAAGCCGGACGCCCCGGTCGACGACGACTGGATGACCGACAACATCAACCGGAACTCCAAGGTCCAGATGGCCCTCATCCGGGACAAGGTCGAGAAGGCCGCCACCGGACACCGGCCCGCCCCGGCCCTGGCCGACTGAACCGGAGCGAGGAGCGAGTCCCATGCACCAGGCCCTGATCGTCGCCCGGATGGCCCCGGGCTCCGCCCCGGACATCGCCAAGGTGTTCGCGGAGTCCGACCGCGGGGAGCTGCCCCACCTCGTGGGTGTCGTGCGGCGCAGTCTCTTCCAGTTCGGCGATGTGTACATGCACCTCATCGAGTCCGAGCGCGAGCCGGGACCGGCCATCGCCAAGGTGACGGAGCACCCCCAGTTCCGGGACGTGAGCGAGCGCCTGACGGCGTATGTCAGCGCCTACGACCCGGAGACCTGGCGGTCCCCGAAGGACGCGATGGCACAGCGTTTCTACGTCTGGGAGCGCGACTGAGCCGTACGGCGACCCCCGGACGGCCACCGGCCGCCGGGCCCGCGACACTGCGGGCCCGGCGGCCGGTGGCCTGTGCGCGGATGTCCGTCAGCCGGGCACGTGGCACTCGAACGCGTGCAGGTACGGGTTGACCGGCCGGATCCGGTCCACCAGCAGGCCGGCCGCGCCCAGCCTGCCCACCATGGAGTCGGTGGTGTGCTTGGCCCCGCCGACGTTGAGGAGCAGCAGCAGGTCCATGGCGGTGCTGAAGCGCATCGAGGGGGTGTCGTCCACCAGGTTCTCGATGACGACGACCCGGGTCCCCGGGCCGCCCGCCTCCACGACGTTGCGCAGCGTGCGGGCCGTGCTCTCGTCGTCCCACTCCAGGATGTTCTTGATGACGTAGACGTCGGCCTCGACCGGGATCGCCTCCCGGACGTCACCGGGCACGATCCGCGCGCGGTCGGCGAGGTCGCCGCCCTCCCGCAGCCGCGGCAGGGCGTTCTCGACCACCCGGGGCAGGTCGAGCAGACTGCCCTGCATCCCCGGGTACTTGTCGAGCAGGCAGGCCACCACGTGGCCCTGGCCGCCGCCGACGTCGGCGACCGACTTGGCCCCGGACAGGTCGAGCAGGGCCGCCACCTCCCGCGCCGACTGCTCGCTGGAGCGGGTCATCGCGCGGTTGAAGACGTCCGCGGACTCGGGGGCGTCCTCGTTGAGGTAGGTGAAGAACTCCTTGCCGTAGAGGTCCTCCACGACGTTCTTGCCGGTGCGCACGGCCTCGTCAAGCCGGGGCCAGGCGTCCCAGGTCCACGGTTCGGTGCACCACAGGGCGATGGCGCGCAGGCTGTTGGGGTCGTCCTCGCGCAGCTGCCGGGACATGTCGGTGTGCGCGAACGTGCCGTCCGGGCACTCGGCGAAGACGCCGTAGCAGGACAGGGCCCGCAGCAGCCGGCGCAGCGGCTTCGGTTCGGTCTTCACCGCGGCCGCGAGGTCCTCGACGGCCATCGGGGTGTCGTCGAGCGCGTCGGCGACGCCCAGCCGGGCGGCCGCGCGGACGGCGGCGGAGACGGCCGCGCCGAACACGAGTTCGCGCAGTCGCATGGGAGGCGGTGGGGCTGTTTCAGCGGACGTCATCTGCCGCCCTCTCTCTTTCTTCGGCCTTCGTCGGTCCAGCAGGGGCAGGGGTCGGGCGGTCAGCACAGACCCGCGGGCCGCGAGGCCCGGCAGGTGTTGCTCCGGAAGGTGTTGCCCTTGCCCTTGGTCTCCGTGTTCACGAGGTCGGCCGGGGAGTTGCCGTCCAGCCGGTTGGCCTCGATGAGGTTCTTGTCGCTGGTCACCCCGACGAAGCTCTTGAACAGCACGATCCCGCCGGACAGCGGGGACTTGCCCGCGTTGCCGGTGACCAGGTTGCCGGCCACGCGGTTGCTCTCGGTGCCGGTCAGGACGATGCCCGAGCCCTGGAGCGCGGGCAGCCGCTCGGTCTTCGCACAGGACTTGTTGTTCCCCGTGATCCGGTTGGCGACCACGTCCACGTGGCCGGCCTTCGGCTTGTTCTCGTCGCCGACGAGGAACACCCCGGCGCAGTTGCCGGTGACGTAGTTCCGCGCGACGGTGAGGTTGCGCAGCCGGCGGACGGTCACGCCGATCCGGTTGCCCTCGAGGCGGTTGTGCTCGACCCGCGTTCCCGCGGCGTCGTAGGCGCCCGCCTCCTCCTTGATGGTGTTGGCGAGGAACAGGCCCGCGTCGCCGTTGTCACGCGCGTAGTTGCTCCTGAAGAGGCCGCGCACGGAACGCTCCTGGGCGATGCCCCACACGCCGTTCTTGTAGGCGTACACCCTGCGGACGGTCATGCCGTCCGTCGCCATGCCGAACACGCCGGTCCGGCTGAAGCCGGTCACGGTCAGGTCGGAGACGGTGACGCCCTCGACGTCCTTGGTCTTGGTACCCACCACACAGATGCCGTTGCCGCCCTCCGAACAGCTCTCGGTGGCCTTGGTGGCCGCCGTGGAGGGCTTGGGCGCGGGCTTGGTGCCGACCGGCTTGATCACCGTTCGGGGGCCCACGCCGCGCAGCGTCAGCCAGGGTGTGCCGATCTTGACGCTCTCGTGGTAGGTGCCGGCGAGCACGAGCACGGTGTCCCCGGCCCGTGCGGAGTCCACCGCCTTCTGGATCGACTGGCCCGGGTGGACGACCAGCGTCCGGTGGGCGGACGAGGCGGGAGCCGCGCCCACTCCGGCGCCGACGAGGGCGGCGGTGCAGGCGAGATATGCGAGGTGACATCTCTTCATATCGCGTACGATATGACCGAATAATCCCCTGGTTGCCGGATAGGCCGATCGGCGGCGTGTCAGCCGCCGCGGGGTCCCCAGGGGGCGCCGACCGGTCACGTCCGCGCCGGCCCCCGGCGGTCCGGTCCGGCCCTGCCCGTCCGATGTCCCCCGGACGGCGCAGCCCGGCCGGGGCCCGGCGGGGCACCCCGCCGGGCGGGCCCCGTGCCGGTCGGCCGCCGTGCGCGGGCGGCCGACCGCCGACCATACTGACGGGTGTGAACCGGGACACTCGTGCGCGGCGTGGGCCCCGGGCGGTCGCGGCCTGGGTCCGCAGCGCCCCGGGCACGTACATCTGGCTGCTGATCCTGTTCCTCACCACCGTCGCCCTGCACCACATGTCACCCGACTTCGAGCAGGACTTCCTGCGGCAGCGCTCCACCAACATCCACGAGCTGTCGCAGAACCCGGTGCGGGTGCTGATCACCAGCGCGATGTGGATCGACGGCGGGCACTGGCTGCCGTACGCCGTGCTGTACACCGTCTTCCACGCCCCCGCCGAACGCTGGCTCGGCACCCTGCGCTGGCTCGCGGTGTGCGTGGCCGCGCACGTGCTCGCCACGCTGATCAGCGAACTGGCGCTGCTGAAGGCGATCCACGACGGCATCGCCCCGCACTCGGCCGTCAACTCCCTCGACATCGGCGTCAGTTACGCGCTGGCCGGCGTCATAGCGGTCCTCACGTACCACCTCACGGCGCCCTGGCGGTACCTGTACCTGGCGGTCCTGCTCGCGCTCTACACGGTCCCGCTCGTCACCGGCCGCACCTTCACCGACTTCGGCCACTTCCTGGCCGTTCTCATCGGACTCGGCTGCTGGCCGCTGGTCAGAGGGCGCGGAAAAGCATGGAATCCGAAGGAGACACTGACCGCCCTGTGGGTTAACGTCCGCGCATGAGCAGCTCGGCAAGCAGTGCCGTCAACGGCGGCGTCTCCTTCTGGTACGCGGACGACGGTCTCCCGGCGGCGCGGGAGCCGCTGGCCGGGGACGCGTCCGCCGACGTCGTCATCGTCGGCGGCGGCTACACCGGACTGTGGACCGCGTACTACCTGAAGAAGGCCGCCCCCTTCCTGCGGATCACCGTCCTGGAGCAGAAGTTCTGCGGCTACGGCGCCTCCGGCCGCAACGGCGGCTGGCTGTACAACGGCGTCGCGGGCCGCGACCGGTACGCGAAGCTGCACGGGCACGAGGCCGCCGTACGGCTGCAGAAGGCGATGAACGACACCGTCGCCGAGGTCGTCGCGGTCGCCGGGGCGGAGGGCATCGACGCCGACGTGCACCGCGGCGGGGTGCTGGAGGTGGCGACCACCCCCGCCCAGCTGGCCCGGCTGAAGGCGTTCCACGAGCACGAGCTGTCGTACGGCGAGAAGGACCGCGAGCTCTACGGCGCCCGGCAGACCGCCGAGCGGATCAGGGCCGCCGGTGCGGTGGGCTCGACCTGGACCCCGCACGGTGCCCGGCTGCACCCGGTGAAGCTGGTCAAGGGCCTCGCGGCGGCGGTGGAGGCGCTCGGGGTGAGCGTCCACGAGTCGACGCCGGTCACCGAGATCCGCCCCAAGCACGCCGTGACCCCCTACGGCACCGTCCGCGCCCCCTACATCCTGCGCTGCACGGAGGGCTTCACCGCCTCCCTCAAGGGCCAGCGGCGCACCTGGCTGCCGATGAACTCCTCGATGATCGCCACCGAGCCGCTCACCGAGGAGCAGTGGGCGGCGATCGGCTGGGACGGCCGGGAGACGCTCGGCGACATGGCACACGCCTACATGTACGCGCAGCGCACCGCCGACGGGCGGATCGCGCTGGGCGGGCGCGGGGTGCCGTACCGCTTCGGCTCGCGCACCGACAACGACGGGCGCACCCAGCCGGAGACCGTCGAGGCCCTGCGGGAGATCCTGACCCGTTTCTTCCCCGCCCTCGCGGGTGTGCGCGTCGCGCACGCCTGGTCCGGCGTCCTCGGCGTCCCGCGCGACTGGTGCGCCACGGTCACCCTCGACCGCGCCACCGGACTCGGCTGGGCGGGCGGCTACGTCGGCTCCGGCGTCGCGACCACCAACCTCGCCGCCCGCACCCTGCGAGACCTCGTCCAGCAGGACTCCGGGCAGGGCGGCCGCACCGAGCTGACGGACCTGCCCTGGGTGAACCACAAGGTCCGCCGGTGGGAGCCGGAACCGCTGCGCTGGCTGGGTGTCCAGGGCATGTACGCCACCTACCGCGCAGCCGACCGGCGCGAACTGCTCCACCCGAGCGTCCGGTCCTCGCGGCTGGCGCGGGCCGCGGACCGGGTGGCGGGCCGGCACTGACGCCGACCGGGTGACGGGGGAGGGCGGCCGCTGGTTACCCTCACCGCATGATTCGCTCCGCGACCCCCGCCGACGTCCCCGTCATCCACGCCCTGATCCGCGAGCTGGCCGAGTACGAGAAGGCGCCGCAGGAGGCACGGGCGAGCGAGGAGCAACTGCGCGAGGCGCTGTTCGGGGAGCGGCCGGCGGCGTTCGCGCACATGGCCGAGGACGAGACCACCGGGGAGCCCGTCGGGTTCGCGCTGTGGTTCCTGAACTTCTCCACCTGGCGCGGTGTGCACGGCATCTACCTGGAGGACCTGTACGTCCGCCCCTCCGCGCGCGGTGGCGGCCACGGCCGGGCCCTGCTGACCGAACTGGCCCGCATCTGCGTCAGCCGCGGCTACGAGCGCCTGGAGTGGTCGGTCCTCGACTGGAACCGCCCCGCCATCGGCTTCTACGAGTCCCTCGGCGCCCGCCCCCAGGACGAGTGGACGGTGTACCGGCTCACGGACGACGCCCTGACGAAGCTCGGCCGCACGGCCGGCTGACGGCTCCCGGCCGCCGGGGCCGGGGCCGGGCGTCGCGGGGGAGCCGCGGGCGTCAGCCGACCGGCTCCGGTATCGGGGTCTCGGTGGCGGCGCCGTGGCCGGGGGCCCTGGCGGTGACCATCACGCCCGCCACCAGGCCGGCCAGCAGCATCACGCCCGCCGCCCACCAGATGGCGACCGTGTAGCCGTGCACCACGCCCGCCGGGATCACGGTCGCCTTCCCGGCCGGGCCGTGCAGATGGGCGGTGATGTAGGCGGCGCTGCTGGTGGTGGCGACGGTGTTGAGCAGGGCCGTGCCGATCGAGCCGCCCACCTGCTGGGCGGTGTTGACGGTCGCCGACGTGATGCCCGCGTCGCGCGGCGCGACGCCCGCGGTGGCGGTGGCGAACACCGGCATGAAGGTCAGGCCCATGCCGAGGCCCATCAGCAGCAGGGCGGGCAGGATCTCGCCGCTGTAGGAGGACCCGACCGTCATCCGGGTCAGCAGCAGCAGCCCGGACGCGGCCAGCAGCATGCCGGGCACCATGAGCATGCGCGGGGCCGCCCGGTGCAGCAGCCGGGCCGATATCTGGGTGGAGCCGATGATGATCGCGGCGGTCAGCGGCAGGAACGCCAGACCGGCCCGCACCGGCGAGTAGCCGAGGATGACCTGGAGGTAGTAGGTCATGAACAGGAACAGCCCGAACATGCCGATCACGGCGAGCATCATCGTCAGGAAGCAGCCCGCGCGGTCGCGGTCCCGGACGATGTGCAGCGGCAGCAGCGGGCTCGGGGCGCGGTTCTGCCACCACACGAAGCCGACGAGCAGGGCGACACCGGCCGCGAACAGGGTGATGACCAGCGGGTCGGTCCAGCCGCGCGGCTCGGCCTCGCTGAAGCCGTAGACGATCGCGACCAGTCCGCCGCAGCCGAGCACCGCCCCGGGCACGTCGAGGCGGACGTCGCCGTGGCCGGGGCGGTCGTGGAGCAGGGTGAGGGCGCCGAGCACCGCGACGACGGCGATGGGCACGTTGACGTACAGGCACCAGCGCCAGTTCAGGTACTCGGTGAGCAGGCCGCCGACGATGAAGCCGATCGCCGAGCCGCTGCCGGCCAGCGCGCCGTAGATGCCGAAGGCCTTCCCGCGCTCGCGGGGGTCGGTGAACGTCGTGGTCAGCAGGCTCAGCGCGGAGGGCGCGAGGACGGCCGCGAAGGCGCCCTGGAGGGCCCGGGCACCGAACAGCATGGCGGAACCGGTGGCCGCGCCGCCCAACGCGGAGGCGGCCGCGAAACCGATCAGACCGATGACGAAGGTCCGTTTGCGGCCGGCCAGGTCGGCGATCCGGCCGCCGAGCAGCAGCAGCCCGCCGAAGGCGAGGGTGTAGGCGGTGATGACCCACTGCCGGTTGCCGTCGGACATGTTCAGGGCGCGCTGCGCCGAGGGGAGCGCGATGTTCACGATCGTCGCGTCCAGGACCACCATCAGCTGTGCGAGGGCGATGACGACCAGCGCCCACCAGCGATGGGGATCGGCTTCCACGGTCCTGGCCACCGTCGGCGCGGGTTCACCCTTTCGGCCGATGCTCATCTGGCCAGAAGACCATGAATCGGGGCGTATCGCATCCGGGTGTGCGGAGTTGCGGCGTTCGTCGTCCATGACGGGAGCACCACCTTCAGGCGTGTTCGATGTCGAGGGCGGGACGCCCGGTGATCAGGGACACCGCGGTGACCGCGCTGTCCCTGTGACGACAAGGGCCCGGCGGAATGTGACATCGGCCCGGGGTACGTCCGGTCTCCGCGGGCCGGGCCGATTGTCAGTGGCGCGGTGCAGCATGGGGCCCATGGCGAGGAGAACGACGGGCACGGGCCCGGGCCGGACGGGACCCCCGAGCGCGCGGCGGCCGGAGGTGCGGCTGCCGCCGCTCGATCCCTGGGCGGGCGGCGCGCTGGAGCCGGACGGCGACTACGACGGGCTGGAGTTCCGGGAGGCCGACCTCCGCGGGCAGGACGGCGCGGGCGCCCGCTTCATGGACTGCGCGCTCACCGGCTGCGCGGTGGACGAAGCGGCCCTGCCCCGGGCCCGGGTGCTGGACTCGGTCCTCACCGGCCTGCGCGGGGTCGGCACGAACCTGGCCGAGTCCACCTGGCGCGACGTCGAGCTGCGCGACCCCCGCCTGGGCGGCACCCAGCTGCACGGAGCCGTCATGGAGCGGGTCGTGGTCCGGGGCGGCAAGATCGACTTCCTGAACCTGCGCGAGGCCCGGCTCAAGGACGTGGTCTTCGAGTCCTGCGTCCTGGTCGAGCCCGACTTCGCCGGTGCCCGCCTGGAGCGGGTGGAGTTCGTGGACTGCGCGCTCAGGGAGGCCGACTTCGCCCGCGCGACGCTGAAGGACGTCGACCTGCGTGGGGCCGCTCCGCTGGAGATCACCCGGGGCCTCGACCGGTTGTCCGGGGCGGTGATCAGCACGGGGCAGCTGCTGGACCTGGCCCCCGTCCTGGCGGCGGAGCTGGGCATCCGCGTGGAGGGCTGAGCGCGCGGAAGGGACAGGTCAGGAGAGCCGGGGAAAGCGCGCCTGGAGGGTCCAGATCGCCGGGTTCTCCGCCAGGTCCTCGTGCAGATCGGCCAGGTCGGCGATCAGGTCGTGGAGGAAGTCCCGCGCCTCGCGGCGAAGTTCTGCGTGGGAGAAGGTGAGCGGGGCCTCCTCGGCCGGCATCCAGTCGGCCTCGATGTCCACCCAGCCGAAGCGGCGCTCGAAGAGCATCCGGTCGGTGGACTCGGTGAAGTCGAGCTCCGCCTGCTGCGGGCGGGAGGCGCGGGAGCCCAGCGGGTCCCGGTCCAGCCGCTCGGCGATGTCGCACAGCGCCCACGCGAAGTCCAGCACCGGCACCCATCCCCAGGCTGTGGACAGCTCCCGGTCCGCCTTGGTGTCCGCGAGGTAGACGTCCCCGCAGAACAGGTCGTGCCGCAGCGCGTGGACGTCCGCGCGGCGGTAGTCGGTCTGCGGCGGGTCCGGGAAGCGGTTGGAGAGGGCATAGCCGATGTCGAGCACGACAGAGATGGTGTCACGCCCGCGCCCCGCGCCAGGCCCCGGCGGGTTCCCCGACCTAGGATCACTGACATGTCCAGATCCGCGCGCCTCGTCCCGGCCGCCGCCGCGCTCTGCGCCCTCGCCCTCACCGGCACCGGGTGCGGCAGCGGCGTGCACGGCACCCCGGGCGGCCACGGCGTGCGCGACCCCTACTTCCCGAGGGCCGGCAACGGCGGCTACGACGTCACCCACTACGCCCTCACCCTCGACTACACCCCCGCCACCCGGCACCTCACCGGCACGGCGGTGATCACGGCCCGCGCCACCCAGGACCTGACCGCCTTCGACCTGGACCTCGACGGGCTGGACGTCGGCTCGGTCACCGTCGACGGCAAGGACGCCCGCTGGAACCGCGCCGGCCAGGAACTCACCGTCCGCCCCCACGACGACCTCCGCCGGGGCCGGGTCTTCCGCACCACCGTCCGCTACTCGGGCACCCCGCGCACCCTCACCGACCCCGACGGCTCCCAGGAGGGCTGGCTGCCCACCGCCGACGGCGCGCTCGGCCTGGGTGAGCCGGTCGGCTCCATGGCCTGGTTCCCCGGCGACCACCACCCCTCGGACAAGGCGGCCTACGACATCACGGTCACCGTCCCGCGGGGCCTCCAGGCCGTCTCCAACGGGGAGCTGACCAGCCGGCGCAGCCGAGCCGGGCGGACCACCTACGCTTGGCACACGGCCCAGCCCATGGCGAGCTACCTCGCCACGGTCGCCGTCGGCCGCTTCGACATCACCCGCACCACGGGCCCGCACGGCCTGCCGGTCCTCACCGCCGTCGACCCCACCCAGGCCCGGGCGAGCGCCGGGGTGCTCGCGAAGCTCCCCGGGATCATCGCGTGGGAGGAGCAGAACTTCGGGCCGTACCCGTTCTCCTCCACCGGGGCGATAGTCGACCGCCCGGACGACGCCGGCTACGCCCTGGAGACCCAGACCCGCCCCGTCTTCCC
>NZ_JAJSZC010000063.1:0-35304 GCF_036815105.1 Streptomyces sp. IBSBF 3136 | reverse complement strand
CACTCCCACCACCCGCGAGAGGCTAGGCCGCCCGCCCCCCGTGGCCCGCCCGGCAGCGCACGGGTACTTGCCCGGGAGCGCACAGTCGCGTCACCCGTCAGGCCCGAGTCGGCTCGCACGTGTCGGGGGCACCACGGACGATGGCTGCAAGCCCACCGTTCTGGAGGAACGCATGCATGCCCCTTCCCGCGTCCGGATCCGCAGGCCGCGCCGATACGGCGTGCCCTCCGTCCTCATGGTGTGCTTCCTGGCGTCCGTCGCGCTGGCCGGCTGTGGCGGTGGTGGGGGTTCCGGCTCGGCGGTGAGCAGGACGCCGAGCACGCCGAACACGGCGTCGTTCTCCGGGACGATGCCCCCGGCCCTGGCCTCCTCGGCCTCCGCGGCCATCTCCTCCGCGCGTGCCTCGGTCTCCGCGGCCGCCTCCTCCGCGGCCGCGCGCGCCTCGGAGTTCGAGGCGTCGGTGTCGGCGGAGAGCGCCCGGCGGACGGCGACCGCCCAGAAGGTACTCCAGGGCGTGAGCGGCCAGGGCAACGCGCTGTCCGACGTCGGCATGACCGGCATGCCCAAGGCACAGACCGGGGGTGTCCTCGCCGTCCTGGTCACCATCACCAACAAGACCAGCCACAAGGCGTCCTACGCCGTTCAGATCGACTTCGAGGACAGCAAGCACCACGTCGTGGAGACCAGGTACACGGGGGCGGAGAACCTCGAACCCGGGGAGAAGAACCAGCCCATCGTGTTCAGCCAGAAGTCGGGCGAGCCTCCGCTGACGCCCCGACTGGCCAAGGCCCAGCGCTACTGAGGCCCGGTCGCCGGTGCGGCGGTCACCCCTCAGGCCGAGGGCTTCCGAAGCCGAGTGCCGCCTCCGGTGCTCGCCTCGCCACCCCGCCTCGGCCGGGTTCCGGGCATGGTGGATCATGATGTCGTGACCGGATCCGGCGCCCGGCGCGATGTGACGGCACTCCGGTGGTGCGGTCCACGAGGGCGGGGCGGGTCCCGCGAGGGAGAGGGCGGACGCGAAGTGGAAAGCGACCGATCGGCGGCGCACCCGCTGCCGTACAGCACGTACCGGCAGGCGATCGAGCGGGAGACGGCGCGGCTGGCCGAGGTGGTCCGGGGCGTGGACCCGACCATGCCGGTGCCCTCCTGCCCCGGCTGGACCGTCGCCGACCTCACCCGCCACGTCGGCAGCCTGCAACGCTGGTTCTGCGCCCTGCTGTCCCGGCTGGTGCAGGAGCCACCGCGCAGCCGGGAAGTCGAACTCGGGCTGCCGGACGACGCGGGGGAGTACCCGCGCTGGGTGGAGGCGGGCGTCCCGCAGGTGGCCGCAGTGCTGGAGGCCACGGACCCGCTGGCCCCCATGTGGGCCTGGGGCGAGGACCAGCACGCCCGGTTCTGGGCCCGCAGGATGCTGTTCGAGACGCTGGTGCACCGGGTCGACGCGGAGCTGACCCTCGGCCACGAGTCCCCCGTCGATCCTGAACTGGCGGCCGACGGAGTCGACGAGTTCCTCGTCAACCTGCGGCACGCGCATCTCTTCGCCCCCGCGGTTGCCGACCTGAAGGGCGACGGCGAGACCATCGTGTTCCAGTGCGCCGAGGCCGCCACCGGCACCACCGGTGCCGCCGCGACCGGCCCCGGCACCGGTGAGGAGTGGCGGGTCCGGCTGGACGCGGACGGCTTCCGGCTGCTGGACCGGGCGGAGGCTGCCGCCGACACCGCGTCGCCGGACGCGCGGACCACGGTGCGGGGCGAGGCCGCCGACCTCCTGCTCCTGCTGTACGGGCGCCGCTCCTACCAGGACAGCGCCTTCGAGGTGACCGGGCGGTCCGAGACGCTGGACCGCTGGTTCGCCCACACCGCTTTCTGAGCCGCCCGCTCCGCCCGGCCGAGAACCAGACCTGCCGGGCGTACCTGACCGGTCGACATACGCCGCGACACCAGGTTTCGTTCGCGGACCTCCGGTGATGTGTGAGTGGTCAGAGGCAGGTTCAGAGGAGAAACACGGGGAGGACATCGTGGCGATGAAGGTCCTGCTGGTCGACGATTCCGACGGAGTGCGCCGGGCCGTCGGGGACGTCCTGCGACGCAACGGCTTCGAGGTGACCGAGGCGGTCGACGGCGGGGCCGCGCTGGACCTCGTCGCCGCGCAGGGGACCTACGACGTGATCATCACCGACATCGGGGTTCCGGAGGTGGACGGCATCTCGCTCATCCGCGAGACACGCAAGGACGAGCGCTACGCGTCCACGCCCATCATCGTGCTGACCGAGAAGCCGGAGCCGTCCCAGGTGGACGAGAGCGAGGCGGCCGGCGCCACGGGCCTGCTGGCCAAGCCGTTCGGCGACGCACAACTGCTCGCCGAACTCGGCAGGGTACTGGGCTGAACCCGTACTTCGGGGGTGGCCGAGTCGGCTGGTGAGGGGAGTGTGGGAGTCGGGCCGCGCACCCTTCGGCCGGCCGACGACTGGACCGGCGTCCGCGCCGCACACGAGCGGGCCGCCGCGTCGGTCCGGCGGATCGCCGCCGGGCGTGCACCGCGCGGCCCGTCCGCGGCCGGTTGCGAGTGCGCCGCGGCCGAGCGCCGCCGCGGCGCCTTCGAGACGTTCCCGGACGTGTGGGCGTGCCGTTCCGACGTAAGCGTCGATCAGGGCCCGGGTCGAGGAACGTTCGCCGGCCCCGGGCGCCCCAGCCGTCAGCGGGTGCGCAGGCCCGCCGTGGTGGCGCCGGTGCGGGCGCGCAGCAGTGCGCGCAGGGTGGCGGCGTGCTCGTACCCCACCTTCCGGGCGATGCTCTCCAGGGACAGGTCAGTGGTCCGCAGCAGATGCGTTGCCTGTTCGACGCGCAGGTCCTGGACGAACCGTACGGGCGTGGTGTTCAGCACCCGGCGGACCGTGCGCTGGAGCGTGCGTTCGCTGACACCGAGGGCACGCGCGGCCTCGGCCAGGCTGTTCGGCGCGTCCAGGTGCCGGCGCGCCCAGTGCTCGAACGCGGCGATCAGCGGGTCGCTCTGCGCCAAGGCGCTCGGGATGGTGTACGCGGACTGCGAGGGACGCTCGTCCACGACCAGGTAGCGGGCGACCAGATCGGCCAGGGCGGGACTCGCCGTCCGTACGACGGCGAGCGCCAGATCGACGTGGCCGAAGGCGGCACCCGCCGTGGTCACCCCCTGCGCCGCGGTCACCATGCTGCTCTCGTCGAGCACGACCGCCGGGTAACGGCGGCGGAAGACGGGCGCGAGCCACCAGGTGGTCGTCGCGCGGCGGCCGTCCAGGACGCCCGACTCGGCGAGCAGGAAGGTACCCGTGCAGGCCGAGGCCACGGGCGCGTCCCGGCCCCGGTGGTCGGCGACCAGCTCCCGCACCTCGGCCAGACCGGCGCCGCCGACCCGCTCCAGCAGCGCCTCGGGCCTGCGCTCGGCGAGTGCGGGCACGAGGAGCAGTTCCGTACCGTTCGTCGACCCCGCGGGCTCCGCCGTGACCAGGTGCCCGGCACCGGTGCGCACCTGCGGAGTGAAAGCGATCGTCCGGACGTTCCAGGCGGGCGGCGGCTGGGGCAGTTCGCCGCGCATGGCGTTGGCCGCCTCCAGCACGTCCAGAGCCGCGCAGAGCCCCGAGTCGAACACGCCGTCGTACACGAGTACGGAGACATCCATGTCGGGAACGGTATCAGAGCTGTCGTTTCCGACACTGGGATCGAGCCCGTCGGCGACCTAGCGTGGGTGGTGTCCCCGGTGCCGCAGGGCACCGCACCGAGCCGAAGGAAGTCCCGTCATGATGAACAACATCGGCCTGCTGGCCCGCATCGAGGCCAAGCCCGAGTACGCCGACGACATCGCGCGGATGCTGACCGAGGCCGTGCACCTCGCCGAGGAGGAGAAGCGGACCGTGACCTGGTTCGCCTTCCGGGAGGACGCCACCACCTTCGGTGTCTTCGACACCTTCGAGGACGACGAGGACCGCACGGAACACCTGCGCGGACGGATCGCCGCCGCGCTCATGGGAGCCGCGGACACCATGCTCGCCTCCGCTCCCGACATCCGTCCGGTCGACCTGCTCGCGGTCAAGCTGCCCTGAGACAACGCCGAGGACCCCAGAACCGCGAGAACGAGAACGACGAGAAGAACACGGAGATCCACCGACCATGACATCAACGCCCTCCGTCGCGGCGACGCACACGACGGCCTCGCGTGAGGCGGCCCCCGGCGTCCGCTCGCGTACCCACACGTGGGAGCCGCCCACCAGCTACACCGACGGCGCCGGCCGCTCGGGTCTGGAGGTGCTCCGGATGTGCGTCGAGGGCCGGTTTCCCCAGGCACCGATCTGCGGGACGCTCGGCTTCCGGCTCGTGGCGGCGGAGCACGGCCGGGCCGTCTTCGTGGGCGAACCCGCCGAGCACCTGCTCAACCCCATGGGTACGGTGCACGGCGGGTTCCTCGCCACGCTCCTCGACTCGGCCCTCGGCAGCGCCGTGATGTCGACACTCCCCGTGGGGCGCGCCTACACCACGATCCAGCTCGGCGTGAACATGGTGCGCCCCGTCTTCGCCGACACACCGAGCCTGCGCTGCGAGGGCACCGTGATCCACGCGGGCCGGACCACCGCGACGGCCGAGGCCAGGGTCACCGGCTCCACGGACGGGAAGCTCTACGCCCACGCGACCACCACGTGTGCGATCTTCCCGATGACGTGACGGAGTTCCGCGTCGGCCGGGCGCGTGCCTGCCACCAGTCGCGAGCCGCGAGCTGCCAGCCGCCAGCAGCCGGCCGTCCGCCGCGAGCCGCCAGCAGCCGGCCGTCCGCCGCGAGCCGCCAGCAGCCGGCCGTCCGCCACCAGGTGTCAGCTGTCCGCTGTGAAGGTGTAGCTTCCGGCGGGCAGGTGATAGCTCGCGGGACCGGCCGGGACGGCCTGGGCGGGGGCGACGACGGACCCAGGCCGGGAGGTGGGCACGGTGACGGCCGCGAAGGTGTTGACCGGCACGGTGACGTCCAGCCGCAGTTGCCCGCCGGAGACCGACCAACTGCTGGTCGCGCTGCCGTAGGGAGTGTCGTAGGCGCTGCGCGCGGAGGTCAGGCCGCCCCCGGGGCGTGGTGCGATGCGGAGGGAGGCGTAACCCGGGGCGGCCGGAGCCAGCCCGCCGACGTGGCGGTAGAGGAAGTCGCCGACCGAACCGAGACCGTAGTGGTTGAACGAGTTCATGCCCGGGTCGTTGAACGAGCCGTCGGTGCGGATGCCGTCCCAGCGCTCCCAGATCGTGGTCGCCCCGTGCTCGATCATGTAGCCCCAGCCGGGGAAGCTCCGCTGGAGCAGGACCTGGTACGCGGCGTCGGCGTGCCCGTGGTCGGCCAGTACCGGCAGCAGGTTCTCGACGCCGAGGAAGCCCACGCTGAGGTGCCCGTTCGTGGCGGCGACCTTCGCGGCCAGCTTGTCCGCGGCCGGCTGGACCAGGGACGCGGGAAGCAACTCGAAGGCCAGGGCCAGCACATAGCCGGTCTGGGTGTTGCCGCGGACGGTGCCGTCGTCCGCCACGAAGCGTGCGGTGAAGGCCGCCGCCACCTGGTCGGCCAGCCGCCCGTACGAAGTGGCCTCCGAGGTGCGGCCGGTGGCCGCCGCCATGCGCGCGACGAGCCGCGCCGACCATGCGAAGTACGCGGTGCAGATCAGGTTCTGGGCCGTGTTGTCGTTGACGTTGAGCCAGTCGCCGAAGGTCTGCTGATCGCGGATCAGGTCGCCTCCGGCGGTGCCTTGCAGATAGTCGACCCAGCGCGCCATCGCCGTGAAGTGCCGGTCCACGACGTCGACATCGCCGAACCGCTGCCAGATCGTGTACGGGACGATCACTCCGGCGTCACCCCAACCGGCTGTTCCGGAGCCACTGATCACGGCGGGTGCGACATCGGTGAAGGCACCGTTGGCCTGCTGGGCGTCCGTCAGGTCGTCGGCGAACTTGGCGAGGAAGGCGTGGGTGTCCAGGTTGAAGGTGGACGTCGCGCAGAAGGCGGCGATGTCGCCCGTCCAGCCGAGCCGTTCGTCGCGCTGGGGGCAGTCGGTCGGAATCGACAGCATGTTGCCGCGCTCGCCCCACACGATGTTGTGCTGGAGCTGGTCGACCAGCGCGTTCGAGGTGTCGAACGTGCCGGGCTGTGCGGCGTCCGTCCACATCGCGCGGCCGGTGACGGTGTCGGCGTCCGGCCGCAACCCGTCCGGGAGGCCGGTGAGTTCGACGTAGCGGAAGCCGTGGACGGTGAAGCGTGGCTCGTACGTCTCGGTGTGCCCGGTGCCCGCGAGGGTGAAGCGGTCGGTGGCCTGCGCGGCGCGCAGGTTGGTGGTGTAGAGCGTGCCGTCCGGGTTCAGGACCTCGCCGTGCCGCACCGTCACCGTGGTGCCCGCGTCGCCGCTGAGCGCGATGCGGTTGCGGCCGGTGAAGTTCTGTCCCATGTCGAAGATCCACACCCCGGGTTGCGGCTGGGTGATCGCCACGGGACGGAACTCGTGCTGGACGGTGACGCCGTTGTCCACCTGGGCGACGAGGTGCGGTGCGGTTCCGTCGCGGACGGCCGCCGACGCCCAGCCGCCGTCGTCGAAATCGGCGTCGTCCCAGCCGTCGATGTGCAGACGGGCGTCGTACGCCTCGCCGTTGTACAGGTCGTCCGCCCGGATGGCACCCGTGCCGACCTTCCAGTCGCCGTCCGTGGTGACCGACTGGGTGGTGCCGTCGGCGAAGGTGATGTGCAGTTGGGCTGCGTACCAGGGCTGGGTCCCGTAGTGCTGACTGCCGGCGAAGCCGAGGCTGCCGGAGTACCAGCCGTTGCCCAGCCAGGCGGCGAGTGCGTTCGTGCCCTGCCGGAGCTGCGCGGTGACGTCGAAGACCCGGTACTGCACGCGCTTGGCGTAGTCGGTCCAGCCGGGAGCGAGGACGTCGTCGCCGATCCGCGTACCGTTGAGCCTGGTCTCGTGGAGTCCGAGCGCGGTGGTCAGCAGCCGCGCCGAGGCCACCCGCTTGCCCACGGTGAACCGTCCGCGCAGGAGCGGCGCCGGGCGCACGATCCGCACGTTCGACCCCCACGGCCCGCCGCCGTACGGGGCGGCCGCGCGCGCCGCGGGCCACCGGCCGTCGTCGAACCCGGGGGCCTGCCAGCCGGACGGCGCGTCCTGGGACGACTTCCACGCCGTGTCGGTGACGACCGTCGGGCCGCCCGCCACCGTCAGTTTGGCCAGCAGTCCGGCCGGGGACTGGCTGGTGTTCCGGCAGGCGACGGCGATCGTGTTCGATCCGGCCGTGAGGTGCCCGGTGACGTCGACCAGGGCCGCGCCCTTCCACGAGTCGGTCACCCGCGGCGAGGTGCTCACCAACGTGCCGTTGATCCAGACGTCCGCGGTGTCGTCCCCGGTGACGACGAGGCCGGCGCCGGTGGGCGCACCGGCCAGGGAGAAGGAACGGCGGAAGCAGCGGGTACCGGCGGGCACGCCGGCCGCCGGGTCGCCCTCGGGGTACCAGATCCACCCGGCACCTGACAGGTCGGGCCCCGCCGGCAGGCCGATGAACGCGGCGCGCCACTCGTCGGCCGCCGCGAGCAGCCCGGTCTCGAACCACTGCGGCGTGCTCCACGGGCTCACCCGGCCCTGGGTGTCCCAGACGCGCACCCGCCAGAAACAGCGGGTCAGGCTCGCCAGGCGTCGGCCGGCGTAGGCGATGTCGATCTGCCGGTCGGACGGCACCTGGCCGCTGTCCCACAGGTCGCCCGTGCCGTCGGCCGCGGACGACACCTGGAGCTGGTAGGCCGCCTGTCGCTGCTGCCGTGCCGTGGAGTCCAGCCGCCAGCCGAACCGGGGCTGAGCCGAGTCGATCCCGAGCGGGTTGGTGCGGTGCTCGACGGTGCAGGCGGCCACGCTCAGCGGCGACGGCGTCGTCACGTCGGGCGCGGTGACCCGGGTGTACCAGGGGGCGGTCCCGTAGGTGCCGAGGTCACGGGCGGCGGGCCAGGTGCCGTCGCCGAAGCCGGGCTGCTCCCAGCCCGCGGGCACGTCCTTGCCCGCCGACCAGCCGCTGCCGGTGACGATATCCGTCGTGCCGCCGCCGGCCACGACGCGCACGCGCCCGAGGACGCCGGCCGGGCCGCCCTGGTTGCGGCAGGCGAGCGCGAGGGTGTTGGTGCCCGGTGTCAGGGCGGCCCGCAGATCCACGTACAGGGCGTCGCGCCAGGAGTCGGCGACCCGGGGGGAACCGGCCAGGGGCTTGCCGTTGAGCCACACGTCGACCGTGTCGTCACCGGTGACGACGAGCTGGGCGTCGGTCACCGCGCCGTCGGCGACGGTGAAACTCGTGCGGAAGTAGCGGTGCCCGGTGGGCGCGTCGGTGCGCGGATCGCCTTCCGGATACCAGATCCAGTGCGCTGTCGACAGGCCGACGGGCTGTGTGTGCGGCGCGCGGGCCGCCGCCTGGGCCCGGCCGGAGAGCGCGCCCACCGTGCCCGCGGCGAGGGCGCCCGCCGCCAGCGCCGACGCCGTACCGAGGAAGTGGCGCCGGCTGAACGGAGGTTGAGCGCCGGGCGTGGAGGGCGTGGAGGGCGTGGGGGGAGTGGGGGGTGTGGGGGATGAGGTCGGGCTGGCCAACGGAGTTCTCCTTCACACAGGGCGGGCGAAGCAGGACGGAGCGGCTGAACAGGGCGGAGTGGCCTGTACATGACGTGAGAACATGACATGAGCTGGTTAATGAAACGATTCAATTCATCAATGCGGTCGCAACGTACGGGAGTTGAGGGAGCGGGTCAAGGGGGCTGGCGTTGGGTCAGTTAACCGTAAAGAGTCTTGACAGTGAGATTGGTCTAGTCCAAATATGAGCCCCTGGTCGAGCAGCCCACTTCGCCACGGGAGCTTCAATGAGACGATCTCGCCTTCTGCACGCCCTGCTCTCCGGTGTGACCGCGACCGCCCTGTCGGCCGGGCTGGTCGCCCTCGCCGGGAGCGGCGCGCACGCCTCCTCGCAGACTTCTGCGTACGCCGGCAGACCGATGCCCGCGCACGTGACGGCGCCGTACGTCGAGACGTGGACCGGTGAGAGCCCGGCGGCGCTCGCCGCGCAGTCCGGCAACAGGTACCTGACGATGGCCTTCCTCCAGACACCCGCTGCGGGCTCGTGCACCGCGTACTGGAACGGCAGCACGAGCCGGCCGATCGCCAAGGAGACCTTCGGCGCTGACATCGCCGCGCTCCAGTCCCGGGGCGGCAACGCCATCCCGTCCTTCGGCGGTTACAGCGCCGACACGACGGGCACCGAACTCGCCGATTCCTGCACCAGTGTCGACGCCATCGCCGCGGTCTACGAGAACCTGTCCAAGACCTATGGCGTCACCCGGATCGACCTCGACATCGAGGCCGACTCCATCACCGACAGCGCCGGGATCGACCGCCGCAACAAGGCCGTCGCCAAGGCCGAGCGCTGGGCCGAACGCACCGGCCGCGAGCTGCAGTTCTCCTACACGCTGCCGACGACGAACACCGGTCTCGCGCCCAGCGGTGTGGCGCTGCTGCAGAACGCCGTCGACAACCACACCCGCGTGGACGTCGTCAACATCATGGCCTTCGACTACTGGGACGGCGCCCAGCACGACATGGCGGCCGACACCAGGAGCGCCGCCGCCGGACTCCACGACCAGCTCGCCGCCCTGTACCCGAAGCAGCACGCCGGCAAGCTGTGGGGCATGATCGGTGTGACCGAGATGCCCGGCATCGACGACTACGGCCCCCAGGAGACCTTCACCACCGGCGACGCGGTCGAGGTGGAGAAGTGGGCCGTGCGGAAGGGCATCGACACACTGTCCTTCTGGGCGCTCCAGCGGGACAACGGCGGCTGCGTCGGCACCGCCGGTGCCAACTCCTGCTCCGGGATCGCCCAGGACACCTGGTACTTCAGCCACACCTTCGAGCCCTTCACCCGGGGCCATCACTCCCGGTGACGGCCGGGCGGTGAGCCGGGGCGGGAACCGGCCCGGTTCCCGCGTCGCGGTGCCGGCGCCCCGGTGGACCGGCGCGCCGACATCGCTCCCGTGACGGGACATGGGCCCGGCGATGAGTTTTCCTGGTCCCGGCGGTCCGCCTTTCATGGAATACGCAGGAGGAGCCAGGTGAAGCAGCTACTGAGAGTCCAGAACTTCAACGTCTCCAGCGACGGCTACGGCGCCGGTGAGAACCAGAGCCTGGAGCGGCCCTTCGGGCATGCCGACCCCGAGGAGATGTTCGCCTGGGCGGGCGCCACGGCGAGCTGGCCCAGGCGCACCGAGCCCGGTGGGAGCCGAGGTCTCGACGACTACTTGACGCGGGACTTCGCCCACAACATCGGCGCTGAGATCATGGGCCGCAACAAGTTCGGTCCCCAGCGCGGCCCCTGGCAGGACCACGAGTGGCGGGGCTGGTGGGGCGACGAACCGCCGTTCCACACCCCGGTGTTCGTCATGACCCACCACAAGCGCCCCTCGTTCACCCTCTCCGACACCACGTTCCACTTCGTCGACGGCGATCCGGCCACGGTCCTCGCCCAGGCGCGGGAGGCGGCGCACGGCAAGGACGTCCGGCTGGGAGGCGGGGCCACGACCATCCGGCAGTTCCTCGACGCCGACCTGGTCGACACCCTGCACGTGGCGGTCTCGCCGTTGAAGCTCGGCTCCGGGGCGCGGCTGTGGGAGTCGCCCGAGGAACTGCTCGACCGCTTCCACCGCGATGTCGTGCCCAGCCCGAGCGGCAAGGTCACCCACCATCTGTTCTGGCACAAGTGATCCCTGCCGACGGCTGTCGTCGTTGCCGGCCCTGCCGCCGCCGGGCCGGCTGATGCCGGCCCGGTCTGCACCGGTGGACATCAGGCCGCCCGCATGGGTCGGCCGCCTCATGTCGGAGTACTTCCAGCCGTAGGCAGGGCGTGGGGCCGGAGGCCGTGTGGCGTACGAGGTGGCCAGGGGCCGCGGCTCAGGCGACCCAGCCGTCGGTGAGGCCGAGGACCGCCGAGCCGTCCAGGTCGGCGAGCTTGGTGCCGACGAAGCCGCGGGCCCACTCGGAGGTCTGGAGGCGGAACGCGGGCCGCTGCGCGGTCAGCGCCTCGAGGACCGACTCGGCGGCCCCCTCGGGGGTCTGCGCGCCGTCGAGGAACTGCGCCATCGTGCGGTTCAGGTAGGCGCCGAGCTGCGGTGCGTAGACCCCGGCCGCGGCGACGGCGCCCTCCAGGTCGACGCCCACGTTGGCCACGAACTCGGTGGCCACGGCGCCGGGTTCGATCACGGTGACGGAGACACCGTGCGCCGCTGCCACGGGGGCGAGGGACTCCATGTACCCCTCGACGGCGAACTTCGCGGCGCAGTACGCCTCGTTGAACGGCTGTCCGATCACGCCGCCGACGCTGGTGACGGTGATCAGACGGCCGCCGGAGGCGCGCAGGTGGGCCATGGCGGCCTTCGAGACGTTCAGCACGCCGAAGAAGTTGACCTCCATGACCTTGCGGACCTCGGCCACGGACTCGTTCTCCAGGGTGCCGAGATGTCCGGCGCCCGCGTTGTTGACGACGGCGTCCAGGTGGCCGTAGTCGGCCAGCACGCCGTCGACCGCGGCCGCGATCGAGGCCTCGTCGGTGACGTCGAGCCGGCGGATGTCGAGCTCCACGCCCGCCTCGGCGGCCGCCTTGCGCAGGGCGTCGGAACGACTGGGGTCACGCAGCGTCGCGACGGTCGTCCAGCCGGCGCGGGCGGCGGCGACGGCCGCGGCCAGGCCGATACCGGAGGAGGTGCCGGTGATGAGGACGACCTTGGGGGACTGGGAAGACATGGGAGACCTTTCGAAAAGCGCGGGCACCGGCACGGTCACCGGTGCGAGCGTGCGCGGGGACGGGCCCGAGCGGGGGAGGACCGCACATTTAGGTGCGTGTACACACACCATAATGCACTTACGTGCGTGTACACGCAACCGCTAGGCTGGGGACATGCCGAAGAAGAAGCTCCCGCCGGCCGAGATGCCCGTGGCCGACCACGCCTTCTACGGGCTGGTCTGGGCCGGAACCGTCCTCACGGACCGCGTGGACCGCGCCCTGAGCAAGGCGCACGACCTGCCGGTCTCCTGGTTCGAGGTGCTGCTCTGGCTGGCCTCGAGCCCCGACCCCGTCCCGGCCTCGGTGCTGGGCAACAGCACCATGCTCAGTCGCAGCCAGGTCTCACGCGTCATCGACGCCCTCCAGAGCCGCGGTCTCGTCACCCGCACCCCCTCGACCCGTGACGCCCGCTCCGTGGAGGTCGCGCTCACGCCCGAGGGCCACCGGCTCTTCGAGGCGGCCGACGCCACCCGCCGCGCCTGCCTCGCCCCCGTCTTCACGGACCTCCTCGACGAGGACGACCTGCGAGCGCTCAGCACGGTGTGGCAGAAGCTGAAGGCCAACAAGGACGCCTAGGGCCTGTTGCGAAAGTGGCCTCGTCGCGCGGCAGAGGACCACTTTCGCAACGGGCCCTAGTGCTCCGACTGGTCGTGGCGACCCGGAGGTTGGAGGGAAGGAACGGCCGTCGTGCGGACAGGACGCATCGGCCCCTAGGCTGCCGTCTCCGTCTGCGCCCCGGTGAGCTGCGCCCACAGCGGATCTGCGCGATGGGGGGCGTGAGGAATAGCCTGGAGAAGAGTGGCACGGGGCGCGGTGCGGACCCTCTCGACGCATCCCCCTCGACCCCGGGGGGCCGTACGACAGGGAGGACGAGCCATGCCCTGGAATCTGAACGGCACGTACCTGGAGAGCTGCAACTGCGACGTGGTGTGCCCGTGCACCACCTCGGGCCTCACCGCACCGGCCGACCGCGAGCGCTGCCAGGTGACCTTCGCGTTCCACGTGGACAGCGGGAACGTGGACGACGTCGACGTCTCCGATCGCAGCGTGGCCGTCTTCATCGACGGGCCGCGGGTGATGGCCGACGGCGGCTGGCAGGTGGCGCTGTACGTCGACGCCTCGGCCGACGACGGCCAGGCGGAGGCGCTGGGCAAGGTCTTCTCGGGCCAGGTGGGCGGGCCGATGGCGGGGCTCGCTCCGCTCATCGGCGAGGTCCTCGGCGTGGAGCGCGTCCCCATCGACTACCGCGACGACGGTCGCCACCACGCGGCGCGGGTGGGCGATGCCATCGACATCGAGATCGAGGACCAGGTCGCCCCGCAGTTCGGCGAGGACGGCCCGGTGATGGGCCTGACGGGCATGTTCCACCCGGTGAACAGCACACTGACGATCGCCCGGTCCACCCGGGCCACGGGCGACGGCGTGTACGGCCGGTCCTGGGACTTCACGGGCGGCAACGGACACTCGGCGCCCTTCACGTGGTCCGGATGATCGCTGGGCCGGTCACCGCCCGCATCCGGGTGGCCCCCGCCGGGCTGCTGCTGGTCGTGGCGGCCGCCGCCTGGGTCTGGATGGTGACGCGCTGGGGCGGCATGCCGGCCATGCCCGGCACCATGGGCCTGGGCCCAGCCGCGTTCCTGCCCGTGTGGACGCTGATGATGACCGCGATGATGCTGCCCGCGACGGCACCCGTCGCCGCCTTGTACGCACGCACCATCACCGTGCGCCGGGCATCGCGCATGGTCGTCTTCACGGTCGCCTACCTGCTTGTCTGGGCCGCGGCCGGGGTGCCGGCGTATGCGCTGGCCGTCGGCCTCGGCCGGGCGGCGCGCCTCCCTCCCGCGGCGGGGACGGCTGTGGCCGCGGCCGTGTTCGCGGTCAGCGGCGTCTACCAGCTCACGCCTCTCAAAGACCGTTGTCTGGCGAGGTGCCGTTCGCCGATCGGCCTGATGCTGCGCTACGCCTCGTACCCGCGGGCCTCGCGCGATCTGCGTGCCGGAGCCCACCACGGGGCCTTCTGCCTGGGCTGCTGCTGGTCGCTGATGGTGCTGCTGGCGGCGTTCGGTGTGATGAATTTGTGGGCCATGGTGGTCCTGGCCGCCGTGATCACCGCCGAGAAACTCGCTCCGGGTGGCCGCCTGGTGGCCCGTGCGGTGGGGATCGCCTCGATCGTCCTGGCCGTCGCGGTCTTCTGGGTCCCGGCGCTGGCTCCGGGTCTCACCGGCGGTGGGACGGTCGGGATGTGAGGACGCGCCGCCCACCTGGAAATCACAGACCGGGCGGGTGAGCGAGGGTACGTCGCTCGGCCCGAACGCGTCACAGAGGTCAGCGGAGGCCCGGACTGGACCAGGGGGTCGTTCCCGACGTCCATGATCCACATGGCAGGATGCACGGGCCGGGCAGGAAACACGCTGTGCGGCGTGGTCGGGGACCGACGGAGGCGATGCCCCGCCGACGCCCGGACGACCGCTCGTCGGCCCACCAGGCCCCGGAACGAAGAGCAGGCACCGACCATGACTGCTGAGTGGTACGTCCTCATCGAGGAGGACACGCGGGTGACGGAGCGCACCGACAGGGGCGAACTCAAGTTGCACCGCTGGATGGTGGTGGGCACCCACCACATCGAGGGAGGCGAGGCGCAGGCCCTCGCGGCGGCCGAGGACGCGGCGCTGCATTATGTGCCCGACGTGGTCGCCCGGCACGCCCGGCCCGGGGACGTGCCGGCCCGGCACGCCCTGCTCGTCCGGGACGGCGAGTGGTTGGTGATCGTCAGGCAGCGGCACCGCGAGAGCCACATACGGGTGACGACGGCGCGACTCGTGCATTCGACGGAGGAGAAGGAGGCTCCACCCAAGAGCCTCAAGGAGATGTTCCGCGGTGCCCTGGAGGCTCCGCCGCCTCCCCGGAAGCCCTGGGCCCCGCCCGCCGATTCCTGACGCGAACGGCCCGGACCGGGGCCGGGACCGGTGCCTGGGAGAGCGTGCGGCCGTGGTCCCACGCGCCGCCCGCCTCAAGACGGTCTTCACGCTGTCGCGAGCGGTCCGGGGTCCTGCTCCTCAGGGGCAGGACCGGAGGAAATCGACGAGGGCCGCGTTCACCTCTTCCGGACGCTCCTGCTGGGTCCAGTGCCCGCAACCGGCCAGCCTCACCGGCTCCCTCCGCAGACTGGGCATCAACTCGGGCAGGTGCGCGATGAGTTCGGGCGTGCCGGGGAAGGCGGGCACGAGGTCGCGGTCGCCGTAGACGTACAGCGCGGGCGGGGTGACGACCGCACCGTGCCAGGGAGCGGTCAGTTCCCAGTTGCGGTCCAGGTTGCGGTACCAGTTGAGGGCCCCGGTGAAGCCCTCGGAGAAGCTCTCGGTCAACGCGTCGAGATCCGCCTCGGTGAACCACTCCGGGAGGCACTCCGGTTCCGGCATGGTCGCGAGCCAGCCGCGCTCGGGGTCGACCAGCGGCTGCCTGTCCTCGCCGGAGCCGGGAGCGTCGCCGGAGGCCCAGTGGAAGAACTTCCGCAACGCGGTGCGCGGGTCCCGCCCGAACTCGGCGTCGGCGACGCCGGGCCGGGCGAAGTAGTTCCAGTAGAAGCGGCCGCCGAACCGCTTCTCCATGGTGGCCAGCGGCGGCTGCGTCCCCCGGAAGGGGGGCGGCACGCTCAGGCCCGCCACCCCGAGCACCATGTCCGGGCGCAGCAGCGCGGTGTGCCAGGCGACGGGCGCGCCCCAGTCGTGCCCGATGACGTACGCCCTCTCCTCACCCAGCGCCCGGATCAGCCCGACCACGTCGCCGACCAGGTGCAGGATGGTGTACGACTCGACGTCCGTAGGACGGTCACTGCGCCCGTAGCCCCGCTGGTCGGGGGCGACCACACGGAATCCCGCCTCGGCCAGCGGGCCGAACTGGCGGTGCCAGGAGTGCCACGACTCGGGGAAGCCGTGCAGGAGCACCACCAGCGGGCCGTCCCCCTGCTCGGCGATGTGCAGCCGGACGCCGTTCACCTCGACCATGCGATGCTCGACCATGGTCACGAGCGTACGCGCGTGATCTTCGCGGCGGTGCGCGTGACGGGCCCGAGGGCGCCGAGTGTCGCCGGTCAGGACCCCTACCCTCCCAGGTGGAGGGGCCCGGCCCGTAAGGCAGTGGGCGCCGGCCCGTGACCGTACCCGTCGCCGATCCTCCGAGGATCAGTACACGTCGCGCACGTAGCGCTTGTCCGTGGCCAGGCGCGTACGTACAGAGCGGCGTCGTCCGCGTCCATGCCGCCGTGCGCGGCGACGACGTCCCTGAGCGCGCGGTCGACGTCCTTGGCCATGCGGCCCGCGTCGCCGCAGACGTAGAAGTGGGCACCCTCCTGGAGCCACTGCCACAGGCGGGCGCCGTTCTCACGCATCCGGTCCTGCACGTAGACCTTGTTGCGCTGGTCGCGGGAGAACGCGAGGTCGAGACGGTCGAGATGGCCGGATGCCCGGTGCGCCTCCAGGTCCGCGCGGTGGTAGAAGTCGGTCGCCCGGCGCTGCTCACCGAAGAAGAGCCAGTTGGGCCCGGTGTGGCCGCGGGCCCGGCGGTCCTCGAGGAAGCCGTTGAAGGGCGCGACCCCGGTACCGGGCCCCACCATGATCATGGGGGTGGTTGCGTCGGCCGGCGGACGGAAGTGCGGGGAGCGCTGCACGAACACCTGCACGGGCCCGTCGTCCGCGCTGTCCGCGACTCGCCGGCCGCACCGATCCACCGCGCGGCTCGGCGGATGTCGTCCTCGGGGACACCGGTGATCTCGGCGACCCGCTCGGGTGGGTAGTCCACGAGGAACGTGGGCATCTCCTCCCAGCCCTCGGTGAACTCGGCGACGAACTCCTCGTCGACGTGGCCGTCGGCGACCAGCAGGTGCAGCAGGCCGTTCAGCAGGGCGAGGTCGGTGCCGGGCCTGATCTGCAGGAACAGGTCGGCCTTGGCGGCGGTGGCGGTGCGCCGCGGGTCCACCACGATCAGCTTGGCACCCGCCGACCTCACCCGTTCCATCATGCACACGAAGAGAATGGCATGGCACGTGAGTCCACCCGGCGCTGAACGTCCAGCCCGTGTGTCGCCGTGCTGTCACGAAACCGCCTGGACGGACGGCGGGCCCCGCTGCTGTCAGCGGGTCCCGCAGCGTCGTCGGTTTCGGTCAGACGGGTGCCGGCCGGGATCGGTCGCCCGTGGGTTCGAGGCGGACGACGATGCCCTTCGACGTGGGCTGATTGCTTACGTCGGCGACGCTGTCGAGCGGCACCAGGACGTTCGTCTCCGGGTAGTAGGCGGCGGCCGAACCCTTGGCCGCCGGGTAGGACACGACCTCGAAGTTCTCGGCCCGGCGCTCGGTGCCGTCCTCCCAGACGCTCACCAGGTCCACGCGATCGCCCTGGGCGAGGCCGAGTTCGGACAGGTCGGCCGGGTTGACCAGGATCACGTGGCGGCTGCCGTGGATGCCGCGGTAGCGGTCGTTGTTGCTGTACGGGACGGTGTTCCACTGGTCGTGCGAGCGCAAGGTCTGCAGCAGCAGGTGACCCTCGGGGGCCCGGGGGACCACCCGCTCGTTGCAGGTGAACCGGGCCTTGCCGGTCTCGGTCCTGAACACGCCTTCGTTGACCGGGTTGGGTAGCTGGAAGCCTCCCGGACGGGTCACCCGGGCGTTGAAGTCGTGGAAGCCCGGCACGATCCGGGAGATGCTGTCGCGGATGGTGTTGTAGTCGCCCTCGAACTTGGCCCAGGGGATGTCTGCCTCGCCGCCGAGGCTCAGCCGGGCGAGCCGGCACAGGATGGCGACCTCGCTCAGCAGCACGTGCGAGGCCGGTTCGAGTCGTCCCTGGGAGGTGTGCACCTCGCTCATGGAGTTCTCGACGGTGATGAACTGCTCGCCGTCGGCCTGGACGTCACGCTCGGTGCGCCCCAGCGTCGGCAGGATCAGGGCGGTGTCGCCGCAGACGGTGTGCGAGCGGTTGAGCTTGGTGGAGATGTGGGCGGTCAGCCGGCACGAACGCATCGCCTTCTCGGTGACCTCGCTGTCGGGCGCTGCACGCACGAAGTTCCCGGCCAGGGCGAGGAAGACCTTGACGCGGCCCTCCAGCATCGCCTTGATCGAGTTCACCGAGTCCAAGCCGTGCGGGCGCGGCGGATCGAAGCCGAACTCCTCCTGAAGGGCGTCCAGGAAGGTGTCCGGCATCTGCTCCCAGATGCCCATGGTGCGGTCGCCCTGGACGTTGCTGTGGCCGCGCACCGGGCAGGCGCCCGTGCCGGCGCGCCCCAGATTGCCGCGCAGCATCAGGAAGTTGACGATCTCCCGGATGGTGGGTACGCCGTGCTTGTGCTGGGTGATGCCCATCGCCCAGCACACGATGACGCGTTCGCTCCGCAGGACCTCGTCGCGGACGTTCTCGATCTCCTCGCGGGTCAGTCCCGTCGCCGCGCGCACGTCGTCCCAGTCGACGGTGCGGGCGTGCCGGGCGAACTCCTCGAAACCGGAGGTGTGGGCGTTGATGAAGTCGTGGTCCAGGACGGTGCCGGGACGCGCGTCCTCCGCCTCCAGCAGCAGCCGGTTAAGTGCCTGGAACAGGGCGAGGTCCCCGCCCGGCTTGATGTGCAGGAAGCGGTCGGCGATCTGGGTGCCCCGCCCCACGACCCCACGTGGCTTCTGCGGGTTCTTGAAGCGTCGCAGCCCCGCCTCCGGCAACGGGTTCACCGCCACGATGCGGCCGCCGTTGCGCTTGGCCTCCTCCAGGGCCGAAAGCTGCCGCGGGTGATTGCTGCCCGGGTTCTGCCCCACCAGGAAGATCAGGTCCGCGTGGTGGAGGTCGTCGAGACTCACGGTGCCCTTGCCGACGCCCAGCGTCTCGTTCAGGGCGAAGCCGCTGGACTCGTGGCACATGTTGCTGCAGTCGGGCAGGTTATTGGTGCCGTAGGCGCGGGCGAAGAGCTGGAAGACGAAGGCGGCCTCGTTGCTGGCCCGGCCGGAGGTGTAGAAGACCGCCTCGTCGGGCGAGTCCAGCCCTCGGAGTTCCTGCGCCAGGACGCCCAGGGCGTCGTTCCAGCCGATGGGCTCGTAGCGGTCCGACCCGGGCCGCTTGATCATCGGCTCGGTGAGCCGGCCCTGCTGATTGAGCCACATGTCGGAGCGGGCGGCCAGATCGGACACGCTGTGCTCGCGGAAGAAGTCGGCGGTGATCCGGCGCGTCGTGGCGTCGTCGTTGATGTGCTTGGCGCCGTTCTCGCAGTACTCATTGCGATGGCGCCGGCTCGGAGCGGGGTCCGCCCACGCGCAGCCGGGGCAGTCGACCCCGCCCACCTGGTTCATGGTGAGCAGGTCGACCCCGGTCTTGCGCGGGGAGGTCTGCTCCAGCGAGTACTCCAGCGCGTGCACGACGGCGGGAACCCCGGCCGCCCACTTCTTCGGCGGTGTCACGGAGAGGGAGGTCTCCGGCTCCTCACCGGGCGGGTTCTGCATCGCTTGTTTGCCTTTCTCTTGCCGTGTGCGGTACGCGGGTCAGCCGACGGGCCACTGGGCGACACGGCTCCTGGGCGGTTCCGGGGTGTCGTGCTGAACCCGGCCGTTGCGGATGGTGCCGCGCCAGGCACCGCCCTCCTGACCGAGCCCTTCGATGAAGTGCTTGAAGCTCACCAGTTCCTCGCGCACCAGTCGCACGGTCAGCCCCACGACCCTGGACGAGCGGGTGAGGACCTTCGCGACCCCCTGCGGTCGGAGGAGCATCCGGACCGTGATCGCGGTGCCACCGGACTCCGTCGGCCTGAACTCGACCTCGCCCTGGTGGCTGGGGTGCTGCTCCAGGCCACGCCAGGCCAGGTAGGCGTCAGGGTCCTGTTCCACGATCTCGACCGCGAAACGGTGACGCAGGGGGCCGTAGCCGATGGTCCACGCGGTGACGGTAGGCCTGATCTGCTCGACGTCGCGCACCACGGTCGAGAAGCGCGGGAACGTCTTGAACTGCGTCCACTGGTTGTAGGCCGTGCGGACCGGCACCGCGACCTCGACCGTCTCCTCGACGTGCCGCTCGCGCAGCGGACGGCGGCGTGTGACGCCGTCGCCGTCGCCGTCGGAGCGCATGCCCGCGGTGTTCGGCACGGCCTGCCCACCGTCGTCTTCGTGCGTCATCATGGTCCTTCTTCCGGTGAGGGAGCCGGGCGTCCGGAGACCCGGCCCTCCCCTTATGGGGCAGGGCATCTCTTCCGGTTCCCCGATCCCGGGTTTCGAGTCACCCGACCGCGTAGGCCTCCCGGGCGGCCCCGAGCGCGAGAAGGGCCGGGCCCGGCTCGCAGGACGGGCTTCTCCAGGTGGCCGACGGTCACCTCCAGCTGCTACTGCTCAGCGACGCGGGGCCGGCTACGGAGTCGGGCATCCCCGACTACCCGGGGGAGGCGTCACGTGGTGCCGGTCCGAGCGTCCGCCCTGGGTACTCGGACCGTGCGCATCCCGGCGGTGGATCGGCGGGCGCGATTCCGTGCGTCGCCCCTCGTCGACACCGGGGGCCGGGCGGACGTGCTCGGTGATTGCCTGGGGGTTAAGGATCGCCTCGTCGTACCCGGTCTCGGGGGCGGTGCTCCAGGCATCGGTCCGGCGCCGCGCCAGTCGATCAGTAGTAGGTGGTCGTCGAGGCAAACGGCGTCGGGGTGTAGTGGGCCAATAGATGTCAATGCGCGAGCTTGGGGGCCGCTGCATCAAGGTGCCTGCAGTCTCGGTCAGGCTGACCTTCTTGTGGAGCAGGGTGGAGAACACAGACCGACGTCGCGAACATGGGGCGAAGGCCGAACGGCCTGCGCGCTTTTGACGCTTAGTTGCGAGACAGGGGCGAAAAGCAGGTGGCCGCGAGGTCCCCCAGGTTGGCCAGCCCCGTGAGTGCGGCGGGGTGGGCTCCCACGGCGGCGGTCGGCCAACGGGATGCGGTCCCGCACTCGGCGTGGCCATAGGCAGCGGTCACGCTCTCGTGGCTGGCGCTCTCAGCAACGCGGCCATTGCCACCGCCCTCACTGCTGAACAACTCTCCGTCCGCGAAAGCACATCCCTGTGCCAGATGACCTTCCTGGACGACGCGCATCCACGCGGTCTGCTGCAGGCGAGCGGGCCCATGTGCGCGTTTCGGCATGCCCGGCTTGAGGAGAGGCTGCCCCTCCTCGGACACCGGGTGTCACCGACGTCGGCGGCCGCGAAGATCTGACTGGGCGGGCAAACCGCGCCGTCCGCACGGCCGATGGACTGCGCCAGTAGCGGTGGCCGGCGGCGTCAGTTCCTCCTCACGCGTGTTCTGCGTCTAGTGCCAGGCGTGCTGTACGAGGAGGCCGGTGCCGTTGAGGTAGCCCAGCAGGCCGGCTCGCGGATACTCGATGATGTCGTCGGGCAACTCGTTCGCGGTGAACCAGGTTCTCTGGGGGTGGGGCAGCCGTTCGCCCGGCGGCGACTATCGTTTTCCCTGTTCACGATGCTCCATGCGACGTTCAGCTTCTGCAACAGGTGTTGGGAAAGAGGTCAGAGAGGGCAGTGGCCGACTTGGGCTGGAGCAGGTGACACTGCATTCGGCACAAGCCGTCAGGCGGAGAGCGGTTCAGGGGGAAATCGGGTACTCGATGCGGGCACGGCCTGGGACGCTATGCGGGTGACCGAAACGACCCCTTACGACGTCGACCGTGCCCGATTCACCCCCCAGGGGCTGGCACGCTTGGTCCTCTGTGACCACTCCGTGGACGTTGCGGATGGCGCTGCCGGCCTGGTCGCCACCGAGAACGACCCTGACACCGGTCCCGGAGGTCGGGTCAGCCAGGCATTTCAGCTCATCGAGCTCGCGGAGCGCGTTCTGGTCTCGGCCGTGATCTACGAACGAGAGCGGGGCAGTTCCTGGGCGGAGATCGGCCAGTATCTGGGAATCGGTCCAACCGAAGCGGAAGAACGATTTGCCGCGGACCTTGACCGCTGGAAGACGGCCTTCGACGTCCCCTATCGCCTCGACGAAACCGGCCGCAAGCGCGTACCCCAGCTGCCCACGGCAGCGTACGACCCCGCCTGGGCCTGCGACCGGCTCGACCGCTGGGCCGGGAACCGGCTGATTCTTGTCAACGACGAGCACCCCGTCAGCTCGGGCCTCGTCATGGCCGAGCCGAAGACGTAGCACTGGTTGTCCCGTGATGCTGATCGATGGTCTTGGTCAGCTCGCGGTTAGCGGCCCGTGCGGCGGAGAGCTCGGTTGCCCGCCGACGGTGCTCGCTGCGCAGCTGGACCGCCTGGCAGGATCGGTCGGCCTGGAGAAAGTCGAACTGGGGATCGTCCCACTACTGAACTTGAACTCGGGATGTCGGCCAACCCAGTTGGTCTGGCTTATGGGTGTGCGGCCGCCGTCGGCGACGAAGGTGGCGGCTTGGTCCCCGATGGCCGTGCCTGAAGTGTTCAGTGCCTACGGTCTGGACTCCACTCGTAGACCATGGGGGCGGTCTCGATGACTTCGCTTGGCCAGACCTGCTGAAGTCGGTCCAGTCGGTCTCGGTGGTCCAGGATCCAGTCGTCTTGTGGCCGGATCCAGAAGAATGTGGAGAGCCGGTCGGGGTCGTGGATCGTCACGCACACGGACTGATCCTCGTTGAGGCGAATGCCAAGCTCCAGACCCCGGCCGCCGCCGATTCCCGCGTTGCCACCGGGCACCAGCCCTTCGAGTTCGTGTTCCCAGGCGGAGAGATCCCGCTGCAAGAGGTAGAGCTCGAGGCGTGCGTCGAGGAAGCTTGTGGACACCAGGACATCCGCGCGCAGGGTGTCATGACCGGTCAGAATGCCTGGCTGATAACGCCCAGTGACGCGAACGATGCACCGGTCGCCGTCTGCGTCTGCCAGGTGAATCAGGTCGACTGGTTCCGGCTCTCCCACAGTGCGCCTCCACTTGGCCTAGCTGGTGCGAGTAGCGTGCATCCTCTCTCATGGGGTGCGTGCGGACGAAGGAGACCCCCGACAAACGTTCGACGCGATCAGCGGTCCAGTGAGACAGCCGTCGATCACGTGGGGTCGGTACTGCAGCATCTTGAGCTTGCGCTTCACAGCGCGGGTGATCTGGCCCAGGTCGGCGGCGGCGAGGTTGCCGATGTCACGCTTGACCAGAGACCACACGCCTTCTTGCGGGTTCAGGTCGGGTGCGTAGGTGGGCAGTTGAAACACCGTGAGCCAGTCGGCGTTCGCGGCGATGAACTCGCGCAGCGGCGCGGTCAGGTGGATACGGACGTTGTCCCAGACCAGCACGATCGGTCCGCCGAGCTGGATGCGGGCGCGGACCAGCAGGTCGCGGAAGTCCCGCCAGCCGAAGCCCTTCGGTTGGTCCTTGCGCCCGTTGTACTCGCGGACCGAGTAGATCAATCGGGACCGCTCGCCCGGCTTATAGCAGGTCATGCCCGCCATCGACACTCGTCCCGAGCCCCGGCCCCGCACCCGCACTACCGGGGTCTGTCCGATCCGGCTCCACGTCCTGGCACGCGGCGGCGTCATCGACTGGCCGGCCTCGTCCTCAAAGACGATCCAGCCGCCGCACGCCGCCGCGACACTCTTACCCGCGGCCAGACCTCCTTCTTCCAGAGTTCTACCGCGGCGTCGTCACGCTCGATAGTGCGGCGAGTGGGCTGCTGCCAGGACCAACCATGCCGCTTCAACAGTCGCCACGTGCCCTCCACCGTGTAGGAGACGTGGAACAGCCGCCCGATCAAGTTCTTGACGCGCGCGAGAGTCCATCGCTGATCAACCCAGCCATGTGCGAGCGGGCCGCACTCCAACTCCCGCTCCAGCCGGGCGATCTGCTTGTCAGAGAGCCTGGGGCGCCCAGGCGAACCCTTCGAGGCGACACCAGCCGCACCGCCTTCGCGCCACTGTCGTCTCCACCGCTCCACCGATCGCTCTGACACGCGCAGCGCGGTGGCGACAGCGCAGTTCGTCGCCCCGGCCTCGAACCGGGTCACCGCGTCCAGGCGCACCCGCTCTCGGGCGTCCCTCTCAGCGTTGGTCAATCCACCGCCCTGCGCATACCTCACAGCGAAAGCAGTACAGCGCCCCAGGCTCACCGCTCAGCCGAACGGCCCCGACATCACCCGATCAAGTTCAGTAGCTGCCCTGGTGCTGTTTCTCGGGTCCCCTGACAGAAGTGGGGTGTTGAGGCCAGCCTGGCTGTATGGGCCGTGGGGATCTGACGAATGCGGAGTGAGATCGGCTGGAGTCGTTCCTGCCTCGTGGTGGTGCGCGTGGGGGTCGGTGGAGTGATCACCGGCGGGTGATCAATGGGGTGTTGTACCGGATGCGGACGGGTGTGCAGTGGCGGGATCTGCCGGAACGGTTCGGGCCGTGGGAGAGGGTCTATAAGTGGCATCGTCGCTGGTCAGCGGATGGAACATGGGCGATGCTGCTGTCGAAGGTTCAGGCCCCCGAGGACGCCGCGGGCCGGCTTGACTGGGACGTGTCGGTGGACTCAACTGCGGTGCGGGCCCACCAGCATGCCGCCGGCGCGAGGAAAGCACGCCCGGCCTCGGTTTCTCAAAAGGGGGTCGGCCGGGGGACGAACCAGGTTGATCCGGCGCTTCGGAAACTGGTCGTCCGACTGGAGGAGGTGGTCAGATCGGCGAGTGCCTGGGACGCTCCCGCGGCGGCTACACCACCAAAATCCACCTCGCCGCCGACGGACGATGCCGGCCCCTCGCCTTCCTGCTGACCCCCGGACTTTACGCAGACGGCCCCCAACTCCGCCCCGTCCTGGAGCAGATGTCCGTGCCCCGTATCGGCGTGGGCCGGCCTCGCACCCGGCCCGATCATGTGCTGGCCGACAAGGCCTACACGCCCGCGAAAACCGCCGCTACCTGCGACGACGCGGGATATCGCACACCATCCCCGAACGACTCGACCAGCGCAGACACCGCCATAACCGCGGTTCCCGCGGCGGCCGGCCCACAGGGTTCGACCGCGAGCACTACAAGAAAGGCAACACCGTCGAGCGAGCCATCAACCGCCTGAAAGGATTCCGCGCCATCGCCACACGCTACGAGAAACGGGCCTACACCTACCTCGGCACCATGCCATACCAGTGCAGCCGACCGCTCCGCTCGCTCCCGAAGCAAGCGCCCCCGCCGCACAGGCACCCATTCCTCCTGCGCGCCGGGGCGGCCTGTTCAGCAGGCGACGGCGCGACGACTACGAGGAAATCGCTCAGCCACGCGGATGGATCACCAGCACCAGCGATGACGGCCTGCCGAACCCACATTGGCCTGCGGGCTGGCGGGTTGGATGCGGCACGGGGGGCTTGAGTGTGGCTGATCAGCTGGGTGGCGCGCTCTGAGGGGATTGTTCACCCACGCCCTCAACCACTTGCAACCACCGACGGCACCCCCGCCGCCGTCGTGGGCAGGTGCTCGTGGCAGCTATCCGCGTCAGCGAGTGAACAGCTCGGGGTTCTTGCGGACGAAGTCGGCTACTCCCGCGGCGGACCGCCCGGTGATCTCTGCCATGCCGTTCGCCTGGCGGTCATAGCGGCCGGCCACGTGCAGACGAGCCATGGTGGAGATGTGTTGGAGGACATGAGCCGGCAGTCCCAGCGCCGCGAGATCGTTGTCCAGCCATTCCTGCAACGGGACGTCGGTGTAGCCGACCGTGCGGTGCAAAGCATCAGAGATCTCCGCGGCCAAAGCGGTGATGTCCTGTGATCGGGGACCGGTCAGCTCATAGGTGCGGCCGATGTGTCCGGCCGGATCGGCCAGAATCTCCTCAACGACCGCGGCAACGTCATCGGCCGCGATTGGAGACGTTTTCGCCTTGCCGTAGGGCCACCTGATGATGCCCTCCTTGGCGATCGAGGAAAACACGGTCTGGAAGAGCGGGTTCTCCATGAATACGGTAGGCCTGACCTCGACAACGGGCAGGCCTGACCAGTCGAGAACCTGCTCGACCAGCCACTGCTGACGATGCTGATGCGACTCGGAGCCGCTGGTGGCGTCCATCTCAGAGACGGTCAACTGCGACATGTTCACGAACGCCTCTAGCCGTCCGTAGGCGCGCGCGACCGCCGCGGTGGTCACGGCGGCCAGCAGGTACTGTGCCGACACGGCCATGCCGAAATACATCCGACCGCAGCCGTCCAGGGCGTCGGCGACGTCCTGGGCACGCGTCAGATCTCCGACCACGACTTCGGCACCCGTCGCGCGCAGGGCTTGGGCCCGGTCGTCATCCTGGCGCACCAGAGCACGGACCTGAAGGCCTCGGCGCTGTAGACCTTGGACCACGCTCCTGCCGACGGCCCCAACGCTGCCCGCAGCACCGGTCACCAGAATGGGCCGCCTGCCTGCTTCCGGGCTGTAGTCCATGGGGGCAGCCTGCGGCCCGCATGGCCAGGGCGCAACCGGGGTGACGTCCAGCCCGGCGAAGGGATCGGCTTGTGTCCCAGGCGCGACCCGCTGGCCCGTCCCCCTGCCCGCCGTGTCTCCCGGGCGGGGCACTGAGCCCGACGCATCCGCGGCAGCGCCGCGACCCGCATCCCGAAGCCGGACCGTGACGCCATAGATGTCACCCAAATACAATTGTTCATCTGACCATGCCTGCTATCGCTGGCAAAAGTGAGGTCCCTCCATGGAGAGTATTGCCGACATGGGAGGAGCCCCGGGCTGGGGCTCCATGCATCCGCCGAGACAGGATGAACCTGTTTTCGCAGAGCCCTGGGAGGGCCGGGCATTTGCGCTTGCGATCCTCTCGAACAGGGTGTCCGGGGGAACCTGGACTCCTTCCGGCACGCGCTGGAACGCCTGGACCGAGCGCATTACATCGACGACGGCTACTACGGGCGCTGGCTCAACGCCGGAGAACTGAGACTCCTCGACAGCGTCATCCTGGCACCTGGTGCGGTCGACGCCCGCGCGCGCAACCTCCGCGGCGAGCACGTGCAGGAGCCCCCGATCACAGAACCGGCCAAGCCCGACTACGGGCCGACCGTCGACGGCACACTGCGCTGCCTCGACACCGCGCCGGCCTTTGCCGTCGGCGAGCGCGTGCGCGCCAGGGACATATCGCCATCCGGACACACCAGGCTGCCACGTTATGTGCGAGGGCATGTCGGTGTTGTCGACATCATCCAGCCCCCGGGCGTGCTGCCGGATACCGATGCGCACTTCCTGGGCGAGAACCCGCAGTACGTCTACTCGGTGCGCTTCGACTCTCATGACCTCTGGGGCGCCGACGCCGAGCCGTTCGAGCTCACCGTGGAAATGTTCGAAAGCTACCGCAGGGTCGCGGGGGTGGGGCCGGCGGGGCGGACGGTGATGCCGTACTCCGCCTTCGTGGGGGTGGAGTCGAAGTCCGGAGTGTACGGAAGCAGGTGTTCGAGGAGCACGGTCGCCTCGCGGAGCGCGAACTGCATGCCGAGGCAGGCGCGCGGGCCGATGCCGAACGGGAAGTAGGCGCCCGGGTGGGTGGGCCGTTCGCCTGGGGTGAGGAAGCGCCGGGGATCGAAGTGCTCCGGATCGGGCCACAGTTCGGGATCGCGGTGCGTGAGGTACGGGCAGACCAGGATGTCGGTGCCCGCCTCTACGGAGTGGCCGGCGAGGATGTCGTCCTCCGCGGCGTGGCGGGGGAGGATCCAGGCGGACGGGTAGAGCCGCAGCGTCTCGTGGATCAGGGCCTGGACGGCCTGACGGCGTCGCTCCGAGCCTTCGCTTCCGGCGGCGAGCGCGTCGGCGCGGGCGTCGGGGTTCCGGTCGAGGAGCAGGTGGAGCCAGGTCAGGGTGGTGGCGGTGGTCTCGTGTCCCGCCACGAGCAGCGTGACCAGTTCGTCGCGGATCAGCCGGTCGGTGTACTCGGGGCGCTCGGCGGCGGCGTCGGTCAGCACGTGCAGCAGGCCAGGGCCGTCCGGGCCCGCCGGCCCGTTGCGCGCGCGTTCGATGGCGTGCCGGGCGACCGCGTCGATCCGGGCCAGCTCGGCGGCGACGGCGTCCCGGGCGTCGGAGGCGTCCGCGGGCAGTGTGGGAAGGGCGGCCGCCACGGCTTCCACGGCGGTGAGTTCGCGTTCCGTGCCGTCGTCGAGGGCGTGCCCGGTGAGGGAGCGCCAGATGGCGTCCAGGGCGAAGCGGCGCATCTCCTGCCCGACGTCCAGCGTCCGCCCGGTCCGGGCGTACTCGCGCCAGCGGTCGGCGGTGGTCAGGGCGGCCGCACTGATCCGCTGCTCGTAGCGGCGCATCCCCGTGCCGGTGAACTGGGCTTGCAGCAACCTCCGTTGCGCCTTCCAGGCCGCGCCCGTGGCGGAGAGGACGCCGTCGCCGACCAGCAGGCGGGCGCGGTGGGAGCGCTTGACGTACCGCTCCGGCCGGCGGGCGAGCACGTGCTGGACCGCCTGCGGGTCGGTGACGAGAACGGTGGGCGCCGGCCCGAGGCGGAAGGCGGCGACGCCGCCGACCCGTGCGCGCACCTCGGACAGCAGATCGACCAGCTCGCCTCCCTGCGAACGCCAGCGCTCCACGACTTCCGGTTCGGCCTCCGGGAGCGGGACCGGCCGCCCCACGCCGGGAACCTGTGGAAGGGAGCCGGTGCCGGCTTCGGTGTCCATGTTCCGTCTCCTGGTCGACCGTCGACGCCCGGCCGTGAGCCGTGCGGGGCACGGGCACCACGTACGGGCCACTGGCAGCGCGGACTGGCGCTGACAGGACTGACAGCACGGACTGTACGCGAGCGGGCGCGGCCGGCTACAGCCCGCCGGGTTCGGTCCGCCGGATTCCGCCTGCCGGCTTTCACCGCCAGGTTCCCCCGGTTCGGCCGAGTTCAGCCCGCGGGGTTCAGGCCGTCACGGACGCCAACGCGGCGGCCACGCGCTCCGACGCCTCCGGCGGGGTCGAGGCGTGCGGGGAGAGCCTGAGCGAGTCGGCGCGCACGGTCGGGGTGACGCCTTCGGCGTGCAGCGCCTTCGCGACGAGCGCGGGATCTTGCTCGGGCATCGTGAAGGAGAGCACGCCCGCGCGCCGGGCCGGATCGGCGGGGGAGAGGACGCGGCCCCCGAAGCGCTCCACCACACCGGTGAGTTCGGCGACGCGCGTCGCGATCGCGCCCTCGATCGCCGCGACGGTGTACCGCTCGACCAGGCCCAGTGCCGTCGCGAACGCGGCCGCCGTCACCGGGCTGAGATTGGTGATCGACCACCGGCGCGCGTCCGGAGCGGGCGGGTGCTCGGCCCCGTCGAAGAGCCCGACGTCCTCGACCCCCGTCCAGCCGGTGAGGACCGGCTCCAGGGCCTCCAGCGCGCGGTCGGACAGCGTCGCGAAGCCGGTGCCCCAGCCCGCGCGCAGCCACTTCTGGCCGCCCGCGACCACGACGTCGGCCGCGTCCCACGCCAGCTCGGCCACGCCGAACGCCTGGATGGCGTCGACGATCAGCAGCCGGTCCGGGCCGATCGCCTCGCGCAGCGCCGCCAGGTCCACACGGAAGCCGGTGCGGAAGTCGACCGCGCTGACCGACACGGCGACCACGTCGTCGGTCAGCGCGGCGGACACGAGGTCGGCGGTCACCCCGCCGCCGGGCGCCGGGTCGATCCAGCGCGGTGTGGCCCGGCCAAGTTCCGCGGTGCGGCGCCACGGGTAGTGGTTGGCCGGGAAATCGGTGCGCGGCGCGAGGACCACGCCCTCCCGGACGCCGAGAGCGGCGTGGAACAGGCCGGTGGACGCGTTGGGCAACAGCACGGTGTGCTCGGTGTCGGTGCCGGCGAGCCGCGCGGCCGTGTCCCGGGCGACCCCTTCCGCGCGCATGAGGCCGTCCACGGTGGTGTGGTCGGCGCGTGCGGACTCCTCCATGGCGCGCGTGGTGGCGGCAACGACGTCACACGAGGGCGGGCCGAACCGTGCGAAGTCGAGGTACCCGGCGGGCGTGTCGAAGTGGGCTGCGTACGGCGTGAGCACGGGGCTCGTCCTTTCGCGACGGTGGACGTCTGACGTGGGACGTTGGACGGGGGACGTTGGACGCGTGGGCGGGCCGGCGGGCCGTCGGGTGTGCCGGGCACTCCGGGCGGGAAACACAGCGAGTTCGATGCGCCGGCAGCCCTGCCGCCCGCCCGTCGGACACCTCTGCGTCCCCACCCGCACGCACGGTACGCGCAGGTCGTCGGGAACGGGACGACCGGGCACCCCCTGCCGAGAAGGCGGTGCCCGGTCGTCCCGTTCGCCGGTGCGGCCCGCGGTCTGCGGCCCGCGCCGGTGTCAGTGTGCGCCGGACTCCTCGGGGCGCGCCTGGCGCGGCAGGAGGAAGGAGAGGAGGAAGGTCAGGGCGAGCATGCCGTCGACGATCCACAGCACCGTCTTCATGACCGAGCCGAAACCGCCCTCGAAGGCCGAGGACGCGGTGGCCTTCAGGGCCGCGGGTATCCGGGCACCGGCCTCGGGGGAGGTCACCGCGGACCGCGTGTCCTTCTCCAGGCGCGCGCAGGACGCCGGGGTGGCGGCGGGGTCCTTGGCCACGGCGCGGTCCGAGGCGCACTCGCGCAGGTCCGCCACGACGCGGTCCTGCGCGGCGGGCGCGACGTGGGCGGCGGCGAGTTGCGCGCGCAGAGCGTCCGAGCGGTGGTCGACGGCGCTTGCGATCCCGCCGCCCAGCAGGCCGAAGAACACGGTGCCGAGTATGGCCACGCCGAAGGCGCCCCCGAGCTGCTGCATGGCGGTCATCGTGCCGGACGCCGAACCCGTCTCGTGCTGCTCGACGCTGGCCAGCACGATGTCGAAGAACGGTGCCATGAGCAGACCCATGCCGATGCCGGTGACGAGCAGCGACGGCAGCAGCTGCCAGGGGCCGACGCCGCTTCCCACCATGTCGAGGGTCAGCCACACACCGAACACGCCGGCCGCCATGACCACGGTGCCCGCCTGAAGGACGGCACGTCCGAACCGGGCGACACCCTGCGCGACACCGAACCCGACGATCATGCCGCCCGACCAGGGCACCATGACCAGACCCGCCTTGAGCGGCGAATAGCCGAGGCCTATCTGGGTGTAGAGGTTGAAGACCAGCATGAAGCCCTGCATGGTCGAGAAGAAGACCAGCCCGAGGATCATGCCGCCGCTGAACCCGCGCTTACGGAAGAGGCTCGGGACGACCAGCGGGTCCAGACCGGCACTGCTGCGGCGCGACTCGTACGTGGCGAAGACCGCGAAGACGACGGCGGAGGCTCCCATCATCACGAACGCCCAGACGGGCCAGTCGTATTCACGGCCCTGGACCAACGGAAAGATGATGAGCAGCGCGGCCAGCGAGACCAGGAGCATGCCGGGGATGTCGAGCCGCGGCTTGCTCTCGGAGCGGCCCCTGGGCAGGTAGCGCAGCGCACCGAGGAAGGCCGCGGCACCCAGCGGCAGATTGATCAGGAAGATCATCCGCCAGCCGGTGCCGAAGTAATCGGCGTCCACGAGCCAGCCCGCGAGGATCGGTCCGCACACCGCGGACAGACCCATGATCGGACCGAACATGCCGAAGGCCTTCTGCGACTCCTTCGGCGGGAACATCTCCTTGATCATGCCGAGGCCCTGCGGCAGCATCACCGCGCCGAACAGGCCCTGTACGACGCGCGCCCCTATCAGCATCTCGGGCGACCCCGACACCGCGCACAGCAGCGAGCCCACGGTGAAGCCGGCGGCGCCCACCAGGAACATCCTGCGGCGCCCGTGGATGTCCCCGAGCCGGCCTCCGGTGACGAGCCCGACGGCCATGGACAGCGTGTACGCGGCGGCGAGCCACTGCAGGGTGGAGGCCCCGCCGCCGAGGTCGGCCCGCATGGAGGGACCGGCGATGTTCGTGACGACGGCGTCGAGGAGATCCATCACCTCGGCCGCGAGGATCACGAAGAGCGCTGCCCAGCGCCACCGGTAGGGCGCGGGCGAGGCGGTGGGCGTCTCCGTGGACGCGACACCGGTGGTGGACATCGGAACTCCTCGTAGAGGGGTGCGCACACCGCGGAGAGGGTCCGCAAGACGCGCAGGAATGGATGGACGGATGCGATGAACGGTGTTCACCGTAGCAGAACAGTGCTCAGCGAGAGAACGCTGTTCATCAAGATATAGCGCAATCCGGCGACCGTGCACAAGATATATATCGCGTCTTGGGGCGGCGAAGAGGGGGCGAATGCCGCTCACCGGCGGAGAACACTGTTCTCCCGTGTGCCTAGACTGGTCGCATGACAGACGCGGCTGCAGACAGCCCAGCAACCCCACCGCCGTCTCCGTGGGAGCGGGAGCGGCCCGCTCGTGCTCACGCGGCTCCCGCGCGCACCCCGCTGTCCCGCGAGCGCGTCGTCGAGGCGGCCTTCACCGTGCTGGACCGTCAGGGACTCGACGGACTGTCGATGCGCCAGGTGGCCGCCGAACTGGGCGTGACCGTCTCCGCCCTCTACGCCCACGTCCGCTCCAAGGACGATCTCCTGGAGCTGATGTACACACGCCTCTTCGACGGGTTCGAGGTGCCCGAAGCCGATCCGGAGCGGTGGCAGGAGCAGCTGCTGGACTTCGCGCGGGCCGGAAGGCAGCGCCTGCTGTCCCATCGCGACATGGCCCGGATCTCCATGGCCCACGTCCCCTTCACCGCGGAACTGCTCCCGCACATCGAGGGGTTGCTCGCCATATTCCGCACCGCGGGCCTGCCCGACCGCATCGCGGCGGAGGCGGGCGACCTCATCTCCACGTACATCGACGGGTTCGTCCTGGAGGAGGGCATGTGGCAGGACCGCGCCGCCCAGCAAGGCGGTGAAACCTCCTCCCTCGCCCGCCCCGACTGGCGCGAGATGGCCGGCGAGATGCAGAACTACTTCGCGTCCCTGCCCGAGGCGGACTTCCCCCACCTGCGCGCCCTGTCCGGACTCATGGTGACGGACTCCTCCGACGAGAGGTTCGACATCGGCCTGCAGATCATCCTGCGCGGCCTGGCGAGCTACCTGCCGGACCGGACGGAGCACGCGGCCCCGGACGACCGACCAGCTGCCCAGCCACCGCCGGCGTGACGTCCGTTCCGAGCGGGCCGGCGAGGAGGAGGACGGCCTCGTCGATGACGGTGCCGGGGGCCTTTGAGGGGGCCGTCCGGTCACGGGCGGACGCTCAGGCCCCCGGTCGCCTGTGCCCGTGCCTGTGGTCGGCTCTGTGGTCCCGGTATCCCGGCTCGGCCTTTCCCGGGCCGTGGGACGACAGGCCGGTCAGGTCGGCCGCCTGGTGGGCGGGCTCCAGCGCGGACCCGATCCATTCGCACATCAGGACCGTGGCGTCGTCCTGGAGACGGCCCTCGTGATACTCGAGCACGGCGTGGACGAGGCGGCGCAGCGTCTCGGGAACGGGCAGGCCGTCGGCGTGGTGGCGGATGAGGAAGTCCGTGAAGCGTGCCACGCCGAACTCCGGGCCGCCGGGGCGCCGGGCCTCCGTGATGCCGTCGGTGTACAGGACGATGCGGTCACCGGGCTGGAGGTGCTCGTGGCACACGGTGCTTGGCAGTCCCAGCTCCGTGCCCATGGGGTGGGTCGGCGTGCAGGTGAGGTGGGTGACCCAGCGGTTGTCGCGGATGACGATGGGCGGATGGTGACCCCGGTTCACCCAGCGCAGGATGCCGGTGCGGGTGTCCAGCCTCGCCAGGATGCCGGTGACGTAGCGCTGGTGGTCGTACTGCTCAAGCAACGCGCTCTCCACGGCTTCGGCGTCGCCGATGAGGTCGACACCCCGGCGCCGGGCGTTGCGCCAGGCGCCGAGCGCCAGCGCCCCGGACAGGCCTGCGGCGGTGTCGTGGCCCATGGCGTCGAAGATGGCCAGATGCACCGCGGGTCCGTCGATGGCGTAGTCGAAGACGTCCCCGCTGATGTCGTACGCCGGTTCCAGGAGCGCGGAGATCGCCACCCGCCCGTCCGCGTAGGTGCGCGGTGGCAGCAGGTTCCACTGCATCTCCGCCGCCAGGCTCATCGACCGCGTGCGCACCAGCTTGGCCACCGCGTCGCTGGTCCCGCGCTTGCTGACGATGATGAGAGCGACGAGTGAGGCCAGGGCCTCCATGTCGGACCGGACGCCGGGAGCGTCGTGCCGGGCGCTGACGCGCAGCAGGCCGACGCGCTCGGTCCCGTCGAGCAGCGGCACCCACCATTCGAACTCACCCGTACTTGCCGGGGACGCGGGGATCAGCCCGCCGTACTGGTAGGCGCGGCCCGCCACGGTGCCCTCGATCGGCAACTCCGCCTCGTGCGGCCGGGCCGCTTCCTCGCTCTCGGCCAGCAGGCACAGCTTGGTGCGCTGGAGGTCGGCCAGGTAGATCAGCACCCGGTGGAAGCCGGCGGCCGCCGCGCACTCGGACGCCTGTCCGGGCAGCGATTCGACCGGCATGAGATGGCTGGCGAGCAGCAGATCGGCGAGCATCGCCCTGCGGTCCTCGCTGTCCCTTTCCATCGCGGTCCACCTCCGGTCACCGGGGCCGGGTCACGAGAGTGGCGCTACCCCGAAAATTGCGTCTGTCGCTTTTCGCCCCGAAGTGGTCACCGGTGTCCCTACAGGCTGCCCTGTTCGCAGACCTGCCGGGCGACCTCGCGGAGTTTGATGTTGTGCTCCTGCGAATAACGACGCAGGACGTCGAAGGCCTGGTCCTCGGTGAGGTGGCGGCTGCCCATGAGGATGCCCATGGCCTCCCCGATGATGTGGCGGGTGGCGACTGCCTGTTCCAACTGGGCGTGGGAGCGCGCGCTGGAGAAGGCGACCGCGGCGTGCGAGGCCAGCAGCCAGCCGGCCGTCTCGCTGATCTCGGAGAAGGCGCCGGCATGACGGGAGTACACGTTCAGCGCGCCGAGATCCTCGTCCTCCGTGAACAGCAGGAAGCCCATCATGCTGCCGAGCCCCAGCTTGCGGGCCTGGGGGACGTAGGCGGGCCAGCGCGGCGAGGGGGCCTCGAAGTCGGCGATCCGGAACACCCGCTCGCCCTCCTGGTTGCGTGCCGCGTCGAAGCACGGGCCCTCCTGGAGCCGTTCCTGCAGGCGGTCGCTGTCGATGACCAGCTGGTGGGTCGGGGCGAGGGACTCCACCCGCTTGCCGCGCAGGATCAGGACACCGGCGGCATCGCAGCCGTCGACGAGCTCGATGGCGCTGCTGGTGATCCGTTCCAGCGTGGCGCGCACCGAGTCCTGCGCCAGCAGGTCCCGGGCCATGTTCGCCATCTGCTGCGCGAACGTACGCCAGTCCATGCGGTCCTCCGTCCTGCCGCCTGGCAGCATGTGCCGGTCCCGTCCCTTCCACCCTGCCACCGGGAGGCGGGGGCCGGCCCCCCGATCCGCGGTGCGGTCCGGGGACCCCGCCTGCGCGGGCCGGCGTTCGGAACGCCGTGCGGGGCGCGTCACGTCGGACGCCTGAGCGAAGCGTGTCACGTCCGTCGCCCTGGCGGGCACGGCACGCCGGGGGCCCTGGGGCTTGCGCTGCAGCGGGTGGGGGAGAGGCGCCGCATGGTGT
>NZ_JAJSZC010000062.1:0-39561 GCF_036815105.1 Streptomyces sp. IBSBF 3136 | reverse complement strand
TCTGCGGACAACGGCCGCCGCGGTACACCCCGCACGAGGGGCATGGCCCGTGCGGGCGAGCGCATCGGGGCCCGGGAACCTGCGGCTCGCGTGGCCTGCGCGGCGGGTCCCTCCCCGGCGGCGGTGGACGGCCGGGCTCAGCGCTCGCGGGCACTCCGGTCGCCGTGGGCGGCGCGGCCCATGGGGGGGCGCGGCCCGCGCGGGCCGGGTCCTGGCGGGAGCAGGACCTCGCCCTTCGAGGGGACCGGGGTTCGCCGCGCTCCGGGGGACGCCGCGCCCCGAGGGTGTACCGCGGCGGCCGTTGTCCGCAGACTGGGGGGATGTCGACCGACGTGCTTCTCGCGCGCTTCCTCCGGGAGCTGGCGCCGCTGGGGGTCCGCGCCGTCTGGGCGCACGGCTCGCTGGCCGGTGGGGACTACCAGGAGGGGCGCAGTGATCTGGACCTGATCGCGGTCCTGCGGGAGCCGCCGGGGCTCGGAACCGTGCGGCGGGTGGTCGCGGCGCACCGGCGGCTGCGGGCCGAGCCGCTCGCCGGCCGGCTGCACTGCAGCTACGTCACCCCGGCCGCCCTCGACGACCCGGAGCGGGCGCACCTCACCTGGGCGCACGGCCGGCCGATGCGCCGCCCTGTCACCCCCGTCACCCGGCGCGAGCTGCACGACTTCGGCCGGGTGCTGTCCGGCGAGGCGCCCGCGGGGCTGCTCCCCGAGGTGCCGGACGCCGAGCTGCGCGGCTTCGTCGTGCGGGACCAGCGCGACTACTGGCGGCCCGCGGTGGACAAGGCCCGGCTGTGGCGGCAGGACGTGTGGGTCGACCTCGGCCTGCTGACCTTCGCCCGTGCCACGGTGACCCTGCGCGAGGGCCGGCTCGTCACCAAGCGGGAGGCGCTCACGGAGCTGCGCCGGCTCGGCGCGCCCGAGGAGGTCGTCGGGGACATCGAGCGGCGGCGGTACCCGGACGCCGCGCCCGGCAGGGACGACGCGCCCGCGGACGAGCACCGCCTGGCCCTGCGGGCCGAGCTGACCCGTGCCTACCTGGGTCCGGCGATCGACGCCCTGGTCGCGACGTACGGCTGACCTCAGGGACGGCTCGGGGCGCTCAGGCGCGGGTGCCGACCGGGACCTCGGCCGAGGGGCCGGGCAGGTCGAGCGCGTCCTCCGGGCGTTCGCGCAGCGACAGCAGCACCCGCAGCACACCGATCCACACCAGGCACGAGCCGAACATGTGCAGACCGACCAGGATCTCGGGCAGGTGCGTGAAGTACTGGACGTAGCCGATGACCCCCTGCGCCAGCAGGATCAGGAACAGCTCGCGGGTGCGGCCGAGAGGGCCCTGGGGAGCGTCGACGGCCTTGAGGACGAACCACAGGGCGAAGGTGAGCGTCACCACGATCCAGGCGAGCACGGCGTGCAGCTTGCTGACCGTCTCCCAGTCGATCGGGATCCGCGCGACCTCCTTGGAGTCGCCCGCGTGCGGCCCGGCCCCGGTCACCACCGTGCCGACCGCGATGAGCAGCGTGGAGGCGGTCACCAGGAACCACACCAGCTGCTGGACGGCCTTGCCGACCAGCGGGCGCGGCGCCCCGTCGCCCTCGCGGGTGCGCTGCCACATCACCGTGGCGACGGCGATCAGCGCCGAGGACAGCAGGAAGTGCGCGGCGACCGTGTACGGGTTCAGGCCCACCAGGACCACGATCCCGCCGAGCACGGCGTTGCCCATGACCACCCAGAACTGCGCCCAGCCCAGCCGGGTCAGCGCGCGCCGCCACGGCTTCTGCGCGCGCGCCGCGACGATGGCCCAGCCGACGGCCGCGCAGAGCACGTAGGTCAGCATGCGGTTGCCGAACTCGACGACCCCGTGGAAGCCCATGGCCCGGGTGGTGGTCAGCGAGTCGTCGGTGCAGGTCGGCCAGGTCGGGCAGCCGAGGCCGGACGCGGTCAGCCGGACGGCTCCGCCGGTGACGACGATGATCACCGACATGACGAGCGCGGCGAGGGCCGCCCGCTGGACGGTCCGGGGGTCCGGGGTCCAGCGGTCGGCGACGAAGGCGAGCGGGTTGCGCACGGCCGCTACGGCGTCGGCGCGGTTCAGCTTGGGCACGCGCACCATGGTAGGCCGCCGCTTGTGCACGCGTTCACGAGGGTCCCGTACCGCTCTCTCCCGCGAGGTCACGCCCGGCCGCTCCCGGTGGAAGAACCCGCCCGGCTACTCCCAGCGGAAGAACTTCCCGGCGGCGGCCAGCCCCACGACCGCCCAGACGGCGAGGACGCCGAGGTCGCCCCAGGGCACGCCGGACCCGTGCTGGAGCACGGCCCGCAGGCCGTCGGAGAGCGCGGAGACGGGCAGCAGGCCGAGCACCTGCTGACCGGCCGTGCCGAACTTCTCCAGCGGCACGATCACCCCGCCGCCGACGAGCAGCAGCAGGAAGACCAGGTTGGCGGCGGCCAGCGTCGCCTCCGCCTTGAGGGTGCCGGCCATCAGCAGGCCGAGGCCGGAGAAGGCGGCGGTGCCGAGGACCAGCAGGAGCAGCACCGTCGCCGGGTTCCCGTGCGGGGACCAGCCGAGCGCGAAGGCGATCACCGTCAGCAGGATCACCTGGAGGACCTCGGTGACCAGCACGGAGGCCGTCTTCGCGGTCATCAGGCCCCAGCGAGGCAGCGGGGAGGCCGCGAGCCGCTTCAGCACGCCGTAGCGGCGCTCGAAGCCGGTCGCGATGGCCTGGCCGGTGAAGGCCGTGGACATCACCGCGAGGGCCAGGATGCCCGGGGCGAGGAAGTCGACCGCCTTGCCGGCGCCGGTGTCGACGATGTCGACGGAGCTGAAGAGGACCAGCAGCAGGGTCGGGATGACGACCGTCAGCAGCAGCTGCTCGCCGTTGCGCAGCAGCATCTTCGTCTCCAGCGCCGTCTGGGCCGCGATCATGCGCGGAAGGGGCGCCGCCCCCGGCTTCGGGGCGTAGGTACCGACAGTCACGACCGCAGCTCCTTGCCGGTCAGTTCCAGGAAAACGTCCTCGAGGGTGTGCCGCTCCACCGAGATCCGGTCCGGCATCACCCCGTGCTGGGCGCACCACGAGGTCACGGTGGCCAGCAGCTGCGGGTCGACCTTGCCGACGACCCGGTAGCCGCCGGGGGTGAGCTCGGCCGCCGTGCAGTCGGCCGGGAGCGCCTTGAGCAGCGAGGCCACGTCGAGTCCGGGGCGGCCGGTGAAGCGCAGCGTGTTCTCGGCTCCGCCCTTGCACAGCTCCTCCGGGGAGCCCTGGGCGATGACCCGGCCGCCGTCGACGATCGCGACGTCGTCGGCGAGCTGCTCGGCCTCGTCCATGTGGTGCGTGGTGAGGATCACGGAGACCCCGTCGGCGCGCAGGTCCCGCACCAGGTCCCAGGTGGCGCGGCGGGCCTGCGGGTCGAGGCCGGCGGTCGGCTCGTCCAGGAACACCAGTTCCGGGCGCCCGACGACGGCCATGGCGAGCGCGAGCCGCTGCTGCTGGCCGCCGGACAGCCGCCGGTAGCTCGTCCGGCCGCACGAGCCGAGGCCCAGGCGCTCGATGAGCGCGTCCACGTCCAGCGGGTGGGCGTGCAGCTTGGCCACGTGGCGCAGCATCTCGTCCGCCCGGGCGCCCGAGTACACGCCGCCGGACTGAAGCATCACGCCGATCCGCGGGCGCAGCTCGGCGGACTCGCGGACCGGGTCGAGGCCCAGGACGCGCACCGTGCCGGAGTCCGGCCTCCGGTACCCCTCGCAGGTCTCGACCGTGGTCGTCTTGCCCGCCCCGTTCGGCCCGAGCACGGCGGTCACTCCGGCCAGGGCCACCAGGTCGAGGCCGGCCACGGCGGTCTTGGTGCCGTACCGCTTCACCAGGCCCCGCACCTCGATGACCGGGTGCGGCGCGAAGCGTCCCCCCGGGGGGTGGTGGTCGGGAGACGGCTGGGCGGGCTCACTTCGCATGGATCCAGAGTCTAGGGAGCCGCCGCGGCCCTCATGCGGGCGGGTGCGGAAGGTACTCCTCACGGGGCCGGTGCAGCGGCAGCCAGCGCTCGGCGTAGGCCACGGCCTCCGCCACCGGGAACAGCCTGGCCTCGGCCGCCCCGACCGTGCCGCGCACGACCGGCCGGTCCCGTTCGAAGTCGTGGCCCAGCTCGTCGAACCGGTCCGAGGTGATCGACACCTCGGTCACCGTCTCCCAGCCGCCGCCCGAGGCCGGCCGGCCGACCACGACCAGTGGGGAGGGGATGCGGTACTCGGCCAGGTGGAAGCTGGTGCAGGCGTCGTAACCCGCGCCGAGCAGCAGGACCCGGGCGCCGAGCCGCTCCAGCCGGGCCAGCGGGCTGCGCTCGCCCAGCCGGCAGTCGGTGGCGTGGCCCGCCACGACGTGCGCCGCGCGGGGGCCGAGCGCGGCGAAGGACGTCTGCGGGTGCGCGCTGCGCAGGGCGCCCGGCCACGTGCGGACGGTCTCCGGGATGACGCCGACCCCGCGCGAGGGCGTGACGAGCGGGTCGTAGCCGGGCATGGTGGCGCGGATCGTGTCCCACCACTCGGCGGGCACCGGCGGGTGCTGCCACACCGCCGGGTCGGACAGGTCGCCCGTCTGGGTGGGCACCACGAGCGTGCCCGACGCGCCGAGGGCGTCGAGGAGTCCGCCGACCACGGCGACGGCGCCCCCGTTGACCCAGCCGAGGGAACTGAGCGAGGAATGCACGAGCAGGGTCTCGCCCGGCTCCACACCCAGCCGCCGCAGCTGTGTGCGGACGGTGTCCCGGGTGACAAGAGGGCCGGTCGCAGGCGGTGTCGGCATGCTTCGGGAGTCTTCCCGAGGAGGCCCCCGGGCGCCACCGAGTTGTCCGGCCGGCCGGGGCGGCAGGGACCGGCCGGCGGCTGGTCAGCCGACGTTTCCGCAGGTCGGATTAGGTATGCCTAAGTGACGTAGGGCACCGCGGGGTGATCCGGACGCCGCTTGTCAGTCTCCGAGGAATTACGCAACAATGGTGTTGTGAAAAACGACGGCGAGGCTCGGGAGACCCCCACGGGGACCCCGCACGAGGAGCTCGCGGCCGGGATGCGGTCGGACCGCTCGACGCGCAACCGGGTCGCGCGGTCGATCCTGGACCACGGCCCCTCCACCGTCGCCGAGCTGGCCGACCGGCTGGGACTCACCCAGGCGGCCGTGCGGCGCCACCTGGACGCCCTGGTCGCCGACGACGTCGTCGAGGCGCGCGAGCAGCGGGTCTACGGCGCGCGCACCCGGGGCCGCCCCGCCAAGGTGTTCGCGCTGACCGACTGCGGCCGCGACGCCTTCGACCAGTCCTACGACGCGCTCGCCGCCGACGCCCTGCGCTGGATCGCCGACCAGGAGGGCGGCGCCGACGCGGTGGCCGCCTTCGCCCGCGCCCGGATCGCCGCCCAGGCGGGCGCGTACCGCGCGGCGGTCGCGAACGCCGGCCCCGAAGAACGCGCCGAAGCGCTGGCCAAGGCCCTGAGTGCGGACGGGTACGCTGCTACGGCGCGCAGCGCACCGGTCGGCGAACAGCTGTGCCAGCACCACTGCCCGGTCGCCCACGTGGCGGAACAGTTCCCGCAGCTGTGCGAGGCGGAGACGGAGATCTTCGCGGAGCTGCTGGGTACCCACGTCCAGCGACTGGCGACCATCGCCCACGGCGACGGCGTGTGCACGACGTTCATCCCCAAGATTTCCAAGACCAGCGACAACGCATCTGCAAGCACGGCCGGGAGGAACCCCGCATGACTCTCCCCACGGAGACTGCCCACCCCGAACTCGAGGGCCTGGGCAACTACGAATACGGCTGGGCCGACTCCGATGTGGCCGGTGCCTCTGCCAGGCGTGGCCTGAACGAGGACGTCGTCCGTGACATCTCGGGCAAGAAGTCCGAGCCGGAGTGGATGACGAAGCTGCGCCTCAAGGGTCTGAAGCTGTTCGAGAAGAAGCCCATGCCGAACTGGGGCTCGGACCTGTCGGGCATCGACTTCGACAACATCAAGTACTTCGTGCGCTCCACGGAGAAGCAGGCGGAGTCCTGGGAGGACCTGCCCGAGGACATCAAGAACACCTACGACAAGCTGGGCATCCCGGAGGCCGAGAAGCAGCGCCTCGTCGCCGGTGTCGCCGCCCAGTACGAGTCGGAGGTCGTCTACCACCAGATCCGCGAGGACCTGGAGGAGCAGGGCGTCATCTTCCTCGACACCGACACCGCCCTGAAGGAGCACCCGGAGCTCTTCAAGGAGTACTTCGGCACCGTCATCCCGGCCGGCGACAACAAGTTCGCCGCGCTGAACACGGCCGTGTGGTCCGGCGGCTCCTTCATCTACGTGCCGAAGGGCGTGCACGTCGAGATCCCGCTCCAGGCCTACTTCCGTATCAACACGGAGAACATGGGCCAGTTCGAGCGGACCCTGATCATCGTCGACGAGGGTGCCTACGTGCACTACGTCGAGGGCTGCACCGCCCCGATCTACAAGTCGGACTCGCTGCACTCCGCGGTCGTCGAGATCATCGTCAAGAAGAACGCCCGCTGCCGTTACACGACCATCCAGAACTGGTCGAACAACGTCTACAACCTGGTCACCAAGCGTGCCGTCGCCTACGAGGGCGCCACCATGGAGTGGATCGACGGCAACATCGGCTCCAAGGTGACGATGAAGTACCCGGCCGTCTACCTGATGGGCGAGCACGCCAAGGGCGAGACGCTCTCCATCGCCTTCGCGGGCGAGGGCCAGCACCAGGACGCCGGCTCCAAGATGGTCCACATGGCGCCGAACACCTCCTCCAACATCGTGTCGAAGTCCGTGGCGCGTGGCGGTGGCCGCACCTCCTACCGCGGTCTCGTCGAGATCGGCGAGGGCGCCGCCGGCTCCAAGTCCAACGTGCTGTGCGACGCGCTGCTGGTCGACACGATCTCCCGCTCCGACACGTACCCCTACGTGGACGTCCGCGAGGACGACGTGTCCATGGGCCACGAGGCGACCGTCTCCAAGGTCTCCGAGGACCAGCTCTTCTACCTGATGAGCCGTGGTCTGAGCGAGTTCGAGGCGATGGCGATGATCGTGCGCGGCTTCGTCGAGCCCATCGCCAAGGAACTGCCCATGGAGTACGCCCTCGAGCTCAACCGGCTGATCGAGCTGCAGATGGAAGGCGCGGTCGGCTAACCCGCCCCGTCGGTCAGCACACGTCTTACTCAGAGAGAGAGCACTACGACAGCCATGGCTGAGGCTCAGAACATCCCGGTGGGCTCCACCACCGCCGGCCAGATCGCGGTGGCCGCGGAGTCGACCGTCGCCACCCGCATGAGCGCGCCCCCGTCCTTCGACGTGGCGGACTTCCCCGTCCCCCACGGCCGTGAGGAGGAGTGGCGGTTCACGCCGCTGGAGCGGCTCCGCGGGCTGCACGACGGCACCGCGGTCGCCACCGGCGACGGCGTCAAGGTGGACGTCCAGGCCCCCGAGGGCGTGACCGTCGAGACCGTCGGCCGCGACGACGCCCGGATCGGCCGCGCGGGCACCCCCGTGGACCGGGTCGCGGCCCAGGCGTACTCGGCGTTCGAGAAGGCCGGCGTGGTCACCGTCCCCAAGGAGACGGTCCTCACCGAGCCGATCCGCATCGCCGTGCACGGCGAGGGCGGGGTCGCCTACGGCCACCAGGTCATCGAGCTGGGAGCCTTCGCCGAGGCCGTCGTCGTCATCGACCACACCGGTGACGCCGTGCTCGCCGCCAACGTCGACTACGTCCTCGGTGACGGCGCCAAGCTGACCGTCGTGTCCGTCCAGGACTGGGACGACAAGGCCGTCCACGTCGGCCAGCACAACGCGCTGGTCGGCCGGGACGCCACCTTCAAGTCCTTCGTGGTCACCTTCGGCGGCGACCTCGTCCGCCTGCACCCGCGTGTCGCCTACGCCGGCCCCGGCGGCGAGGCGGAGCTGTTCGGCCTGTACTTCACCGACTCCGGCCAGCACCAGGAGCACCGCCTCCTCGTCGACCACAACACCCCGCACTGCAAGTCCAACGTCGCCTACAAGGGCGCGCTCCAGGGCGACGACGCGCACGCGGTGTGGATCGGCGACGTGCTCATCGAGGCCAAGGCCGAGGGCACGGACACCTACGAGATGAACCGCAACCTCGTCCTCACGGACGGCGCGCGGGTCGACTCGGTGCCGAACCTGGAGATCGAGACCGGCGAGATCGTCGGCGCCGGGCACGCCTCCGCGACCGGCCGCTTCGACGACGAGCAGCTCTTCTACCTGATGGCCCGCGGCATCCCGGAGCTCGAGGCCCGCCGCCTGGTGGTCCGCGGCTTCTTCGCCGAGCTGGTCCAGCAGATCGGTGTCACCGACATCGAGGAGCGCCTGCTCGCCAAGATCGAGGAGGAGCTGGAGGCTTCGGTCGCATGACGACCTTCGTACGCGCCTGTGGGCTGAGCGAGCTGGAGGAGGACACCCCGAAGCGGGTGGAACTCGACGGCACGCCGGTCTCGGTCGTGAAGACCGAGGGCGAGGTGTTCGCCATCAACGACATCTGCTCCCACGCGAACGTCTCGCTCTCCGAGGGCGAGGTGGAGGACTGCCAGATCGAGTGCTGGCTGCACGGCTCCGCCTTCGACCTGCGTACCGGCAAGCCGTCCGGCCTCCCGGCCACACGTCCCGTCCCCGTATACCCCGTAAAGATCGAAGGGGACGACGTGCTCGTCTCCCTCACCCAGGAGTCCTGAGGCACCCATGGCAACGCTTGAAATCCGAGACCTGCACGTCACCGTCGAGGCCGACAACGCCACGAAGGAGATCCTCAAGGGCGTCGACCTCACCGTGAAGCAGGGCGAGACGCACGCCATCATGGGCCCCAACGGCTCCGGCAAGTCGACCCTCGCCTACTCGCTCGCGGGTCACCCGAAGTACACGATCACCGGGGGCACCGTCACCCTCGACGGCGAGGACGTCCTGGAGATGTCCGTCGACGAGCGCGCCCGCGCGGGCCTGTTCCTGGCGATGCAGTACCCGGTCGAGGTCCCCGGCGTCTCGGTCTCCAACTTCCTGCGCACCTCCGCCACCGCCATCCGCGGCGAGGCCCCCAAGCTGCGCACCTGGGTGAAGGAGGTCAAGGAGACCATGGAGCGTCTCAACATGGACCCGTCCTTCGCCGAGCGCAACGTCAACGAGGGCTTCTCCGGCGGTGAGAAGAAGCGCCACGAGATCCTCCAGCTCGAACTGCTCAAGCCGAAGGTCGCGATCCTCGACGAGACCGACTCCGGCCTGGACGTCGACGCGCTCCGCATCGTCTCCGAGGGTGTCAACCGCGTCCGCGAGACCGGCGAGGTCGGCACCCTGCTGATCACGCACTACACGCGCATCCTGCGCTACATCAAGCCCGATTACGTCCACGTGTTCGCCGGCGGCCGCATCGTCGAGTCCGGCGGCCCGGAGCTCGCGGACAAGCTGGAGAACGAGGGCTACGAGGCATACGTGAAGGGTGGCGCATCCGCGTGACACAGCTGCCGGGCCTCCTCGACACCGAGGCGATCCGCAAGGACTTCCCCATCCTGGACCGAGTCGTCCACGACGGCAGGAAGCTCGTGTACCTGGACAACGCGGCGACCTCGCAGAAGCCGCGCCAGGTGCTGGACGCCCTGAGCGAGTACTACGAGCGCTACAACGCCAACGTCCACCGCGGCGTGCACGTCCTCGCCGAGGAGGCCACGGCGCTCTACGAGGGCGCGCGTGACAAGGTCGCGGAGTTCATCAACGCGCCCAGCCGCGACGAGGTGATCTTCACCAAGAACGCCTCCGAGTCGCTGAACCTCGTGGCGAACATGCTGGGCTGGGCCGACGAGCCCTACCGGGTGGACCACGAGACCGAGATCGTCATCACCGAGATGGAGCACCACTCCAACATCGTGCCGTGGCAGCTGCTCGCGCAGCGCACCGGCGCGAAGCTGAAGTGGTTCGGGCTGGACGACGAGGGCCGGCTCGACCTGTCCAACATCGACGAGGTCATCACGGAGAAGACGAAGATCGTCTCCTTCGTGCTGGTGTCGAACATCCTGGGCACGATCAACCCGGTCGAGGCGATAGTGCGCCGCGCCCAGGAGGTCGGCGCTCTGGTCTGCATCGACGCCTCCCAGGCCGCCCCGCACATGCCGCTGGACGTGCAGGCGCTCCAGGCCGACTTCGTGGCCTTCACCGGCCACAAGATGTGCGGCCCGACCGGCATCGGCGTCCTGTGGGGCCGCCAGGAGCTGCTGGAGGACCTGCCCCCGTTCCTCGGCGGCGGCGAGATGATCGAGACCGTCTCGATGCACTCCTCCACGTACGCCCCGGCGCCGCACAAGTTCGAGGCGGGCACGCCCCCGATCGCGCAGGCGGTCGGCCTGGGTGCCGCGATCGACTACCTGAACTCGATCGGCATGGACAAGATCCTCGCCCACGAGCACGCGCTCACCGAGTACGCGGTACGCAGGCTGGGCGAGGTCCAGGGCCTGAGGATCATCGGCCCGACCACGGCCGAGGACCGCGGGGCCGCGATCTCCTTCACGCTGGGCGACATCCACCCGCACGACGTGGGCCAGGTCCTCGACGAGCAGGGCATCGCGGTACGCGTCGGCCACCACTGCGCGCGGCCCGTCTGCCTGCGCTACGGAATTCCCGCGACCACGCGAGCGTCGTTCTATCTGTACTCCACGCCTGCCGAGATCGACGCACTGGTCGAGGGGCTGGAGCACGTACGGAACTTCTTCGGCTGAGAGGCGTGTCGACACCGTGAAGCTGGACTCGATGTACCAGGAAGTCATCCTGGACCACTACAAGCACCCGCACGGGCGTGGTCTCCGGGACGGCGACGCCGAGGTGCACCACGTGAACCCGACGTGCGGCGACGAGATCACCCTCCGAGTGAAGTACGACGGCACGACGATCGAGGACGTCTCCTACGAGGGCCAGGGCTGCTCCATCAGCCAGGCATCGGCCTCCGTGCTGAACGAGCTGCTGGTCGGCAAGGACCTGTCCGACGCGCAGAAGATCCAGGAGACCTTCCTGGAGCTGATGCAGTCCAAGGGCAGGATCGAGCCGGACGACGCCATGGAGGAAGTGCTGGAGGACGCGGTCGCGTTCGCCGGCGTCTCCAAGTACCCCGCGCGGGTCAAGTGCGCCCTCCTGAGCTGGATGGCGTGGAAGGACGCGACGGCCCAGGCGCTGAGTGGCGCCGAAGCCGAAAGGAAGACCGCATGAGCGAGACCGTTGAGATGAAGCCGGCCTCGGAGGAAGAACTCCGCGAGGCGCTGTACGACGTCGTCGACCCCGAGCTGGGCATCGACGTCGTCAACCTCGGCCTGATCTACGGCATCCACATCGACGACGCGAACATCGCGACGATCGACATGACCCTGACCTCGGCGGCCTGCCCGCTGACGGACGTGATCGAGGACCAGGCCAAGTCCGCCACGGACGGCCTCGTCAACGAGCTGCGCATCAACTGGGTCTGGATGCCCCCGTGGGGCCCCGACAAGATCACCGACGATGGCCGGGAGCAGCTCCGGGCGCTCGGGTTCAACGTCTGAGCGACATGTCGCGCGCACATCCCGTGCGAGAGCTCGCGCCGGAAGCGGGGGGGCCCCCCCCGGGGGCCGCCCCCCCCCCCCGCCCGCCCCCCCCCCGCTTCCGCGTGCTCAGGCCAGCCCGGCCACCAGCAGGAACGCCGAGTCCGCCCGGTAGAGGTCGGTGTTCTGGTAGGGGTCCAGCTTCAGCTGGAAGTCCTGGTGGCGCAGATAGCGGCCGGGGTAGTTGACCGACTCCAGCATGACGGCGCCGGCGAACGGGGACGTGCGCGGGCAGAAGGTGGCGTCCTGCTCGAACAGCCGGGAGCCGTCGTCGTGTTCGGCGCGCAGCAGGAAGTCCCGGTGCCTGAGGTAGCCGCCGTCGGCCGTGGCGAAGGAGTAACAGCCCGCCTCGGCCAGCCCCTTGACCACCTTGAAGGTGGCGTCGCGGCGCGCGGCGGCGGAGCCGGCCGGGTCGAGCCGTACCAGGCCGTCGCTGACGTGCCAGTAGCGGTCGGGATGGTTGAGGGAGCGGACCGACCGCAGGCCGGAGGACGGCTTCGGCGAACCGCCGTGCGCTTTCGGTGACTTGCTCGGTCCGCCCGCGGGACGTTCCGGGTGCCCGGACGTACGGCCGGCGGCGGACGGCGTGGTCCCGGACGGTGCGGCCCCGGTCCGGTCAGGCGCCGCCTCGGAGGGAGCGGTCGCCCCCGGCGAGGGGGAGGCGAAGGACAGCAGGCCGGGTCCGCTGTCCGTGGGTGCTCCGGGGGACGCGGGGGAGGCGGTCCTCCCGCTCGCCGCCCCGTCGTTCACGGCTATGGCGGTCGCACCGGCCGCGATCGTGGCCAGGGCCAGCGCCCCGGCCAGCCAGAGTCTTCGGGTGCCCGGGGTGCGGGAGGCGTCCGGGTCCCAGCCGCGCTCCCACGGCTGCTGGTGGTCAGGGCGGGAGGTGTCGTCGGGCATGCGTGGTTCTCCACCGCCGCCCGGCAGCACGGCCGGGGGCGTGAGGGTGAGGTGAGTGATGTGTGAAGCCGAAGTGGTGCCGAGTGCCGCACATTAGTGGAGCCGGGCGGCCGCCGTACGGCGTTTCGGCAAGCGATTGCCGCACAACTGAGACCGCATCATCTGTACGCCCGTACACATTCCTTGCGTACGCTCGTACACATGGGATACCTGTGGCTCGCCGGGGCCATTTCCGCCGAGGTCGCCGCCACGACGGCGATGAAGTACAGCGAGGGGTTCAGCAGGCTGGGGCCCTCGCTCGTGACGGCCGTGGGTTACGTCGTCTCGTTCGCGCTGCTCGCCCGGACGCTGAGGACGGTGTCGATCGGCACGGCGTACGCGATCTGGTCCGGGGTCGGTACGGCGACCATCGCCGTCCTCGGCCTCCTGCTGTTCGGGGAGGGGATGAGCGCGGCCAAGGCCGCCGGCATCGTGCTGATAGTCGGGGGCGTGGTGGTGCTGAACCTGGGCGGCGCCCACTGATGGCCCGCAGGCACGATCCGGAGCGGCGGCAGCGGATCATCGACGCGGCGATCCGGGTGGTGGGACGCAGGGGCATCGCCGGACTCAGCCACCGCTCGGTCGCCGCCGAGGCGGACGTCCCGCTCGGCTCCACCACGTACCACTTCGCCACCCTGGAGGAGCTGATGGTGGCGGCGCTGCGGCAGACGAACGAGGGGTTCGCCCGGGTGCTGGCCGAGCGGCTGCCCGAGGACGGCCGGGGCGACCTCGCGACGCAGCTCGCCCGGGCGCTGGGGGAGTGGCTGGGCGGCGAGCGGACCGGCGTGGAACTGGAGTACGAGCTGTATCTGGCCGCGCTGCGGCGGCCCGCGCTGCGCCCGGTCGCGGCCGAGTGGACCGAAGGGGCCGCGGCGGGACTGGCCCGCCGCACGGACGCGGTCACGGCGCGGGCCCTGCTCGCGCTGATGGACGGGATCTGCCTCCAGGTGCTGCTGACCGGCGGTTCGTACGACGAGGAGTACGCGCGCGCCGTGCTGGCTCGGGTGATCCCCTGAAGCCGCGCCCGGCACTTGAGACGCCCCCCGCGCGGGTTCGCCCGTGCAGGCCCCCTCACGTTAGGTTTTCCCCCATGACCGACACTGCTTCCCGCACCACCGGCGCCGTCGCCGCCGGCCTCGCCACCCTCGCCTCCGACGGCACCGTTCTCGACACCTGGTTCCCGGCCCCCGAGCTGGTCGCCGAGCCCGGCCCCGCCGGCACCGAGCGGCTCACCGCCGAGCAGGCCGCCGAGCTGCTCGGCGGCGGCGCGACCGCGGCGACCGGCCCGGACGCCCGCCGGGGCGTCGAGGTGGTCGCGGTCCGCACGGTCATCGCCTCGCTCGACGACAAGCCGATCGACGCGCACGACGTGTACCTGCGCCTGCACCTGCTGTCGCACCGCCTGGTCAAGCCGCACGGCCAGAGCCTCGACGGCATCTTCGGCCACCTCGCCAACGTCGCCTGGACCTCGCTGGGCCCGGTCGCCGTGGACGACATCGAGAAGGTGCGGCTGAACGCCCGCGCCGAGGGCCTGCACCTCCAGGTCACCTCGATCGACAAGTTCCCGCGCATGACGGACTACGTCGCCCCCAAGGGCGTGCGGATCGCCGACGCCGACCGGGTCCGCCTCGGCGCCCACCTCGCCGAGGGCACCACGGTCATGCACGAGGGCTTCGTCAACTTCAACGCCGGCACGCTGGGCACCTCCATGGTCGAGGGCCGCATCTCCGCGGGCGTCGTGGTCGGCAACGGCTCCGACATCGGCGGCGGCGCCTCCACCATGGGCACGCTGTCCGGCGGCGGCAACGTGATCATCTCGATCGGCGAGCGCTGCCTGATCGGCGCAGAGGCGGGCGTCGGCATCGCGCTCGGCGACGAGTGCGTCATCGAGGCGGGCCTGTACATCACCGCGGGCACCCGCGTCACCATGCCCGACGGCCAGATCGTCAAGGCCCGCGACCTCAACGGCGCCTCCAACATCCTCTTCCGCCGCAACTCGGTCACGGGCGTGGTGGAGGCCCGCCCGAACAACGCGGTGTGGGGCGGGCTGAACGACATCCTGCACAGCCACAACTGATCACCGGCGGCCGTGGCCTGCGGCCGCCTTGTCGATCAACGTCCTGAACTGCTGCTGAGCTGTCGGCGGCTGTCGACGTCGGTCGTCGTCGAGCGCCCTTCCACGGCCCCAGGACGGCCCGGAAGGGCGCTCGTGCGTGAGCACCGCATCAGGAGTTCGATCCGGCGGCTCTTCTCGACAGGCCCTGCCGCGCCGCTGGCTAACCCATGGTCTTGGCGCCGTCCAGGGACTCGCGGATGACGTCGGCGTGGCCGGCGTGCTGGGCGGTCTCGGCGATGATGTGCAGCAGCACCCGGCGGGCCGACCATCGCGCGCCCGACTCGGACCACGGGGCCTTCGGTAGTGGCTGTGTGGCGTCCAGGTCGGGCAGGGTGACGACCAGTTCGTCGGTCTGACGGGCTACCTCGGCGTAGTCGGCGAGCACACCGGTCAGTGTCTCGCCGGGCAGCATCTGGAACTCGTCGGCCCGCCGGGCCCAGTCGGCCTCGGTCATTGCGGTGAAGTCGGGCATCGCCGACGGGCCGTCCAAGATGAACTGCACCCAGGTTCGCTCGACCGCGGCGACATGTTTGATCAGGCCGCCGAGGCACAACTGGCTGGCGGTGGTCCGGCGCCCGGCCTGCTCGTCGGTGAGGTCGCGGGTGGTGAATCGCAGGAAGTGCCGATGCTTGGCCAGCGCCTCCAGCACGTCGGCGCGCTCGCCGGTGGCCGGCTCATGGGCAGGGTCGTGGGTGGCCAGCTCGTTGACAGTCACGGTCTCGCTCATGGTCGCTGCCTTCCGTGGTCCTTGTTCCGCCGGGCAAGGAGGACGCTAGAGGCAATAGAGGTCAGATTCTGACCTAAACGACGGGCGAGGTGAGGTTTCCATGATTCATTCCACGCTCGCTCTCCAGGCGCCTTTTCAGAACCCTCTTGCTCGTTCATTGATGTGTCCCCGTACGGATTGACGGCAGTGAGCCTCCCCGGTGTTCCAAGGGGCTGGAGCGAACCGAGCGCATCGGCCAGCGCGGCGCCGTGCCGGTAGGAGCTCCGCAGGTGGCGGGGATGCAGGTCGGTGGTCGGGTGGCTGCTCGTCGCCGGCGTCCGAGTTGGCAGCCCATGGGCTCTGGGTGAGGGGTGATGGTGTCTTCGATGGACGCAAAAATCGAACACGTGATTGAATTTGGTCATGCGATCGTTCCCCGCCGATCTCGCCCGGGCACAGCAGGAGTGGAGTGCCACCTACCAGCAGCTCGCCGACCAGCCCGGCCGCACCAAGCTGCGCCGACGCCTGTATCGGCTGTCGGTTCAGGTGTTCTTCCACCCCTACTGGCAGCAGCAACGGCCGAGCCCTGTGGCGTGGCAGGAGCTGCGCATCCTGGGACTTTCGGACCGGGACTCGACGTGATCGGCCCGCTCGACCTCCGTGGGGCTTCACCGCGACCCCTGCCACCGACCAGAGACTGGGAGCCCCCGAATGACGCGCTCGCATGCGGGGCCGTGCGCCGGGGATGATCCTGAAGGCATGGCCGGCCCCATTCGCGTGGTCGTCCACCCGCCGTCGCCTACGGGTGGACGTCGCGTGCGCGTGGACGGCGAAATCCTCGGCCTGGCCCACAACATCGGCGACCTGGTCGAGTTCCTCCGCCGGGCCGGCCTGGAGCTCGACGCTGTCGAGGTCGCGGCGGCGTCGTGGATCGACTGGCGCGGAGTGGGACCGGATCGCTGGGGCCCAGAGGCAAGCAGCTGACGCCTGCGCCCCGGTAACAGCACTTCGGCTCTGTCTCGGTAGGGCCGGACCGGGACCGCGGCGCGCAGGTCAGCCGAGCTGGAACGTCGCCTCGACCGGGTAGTGGTCGCTGGGGGCGTTGGTGTCGGTCTGACCTGCGGTCCAGCCGGACTGGGGGTCGAAGTCGACCTTGACGGGGGACATCGCCGACGGCACGGGACGGCCCGGCGCGTTCAGGTAGCCGATGTAGTCGAGGTCGTCCCGGTAGTCCTTGGGGAAGGACTCGACGCCGGACATGTACTGGCACCAGGCGGAGACGGGGCAGTCCATGGTCCTGAGGGGCTGACCGGGGTCGGTGGCCGGGGTGCCGAGCACACCGCCGACCGCGTTCTGGGCGTTGGCCCAGTCGCCGCGGGACCGGCCGCCGTAGTACTCCACGTTCAGGTCTCCGCCGATCAGCACCGGCGCGCCGGAGCCGGCGATGCCGTCCACCCAGCTGCGGATCTCACCGAGCTGGGCGAGGCGGGTGGCCTGCGTGGTGTCGGTGGAGGTGTCGGACTCGTCGGCCTGCAGATGGGTGCCGACCACCCAGCTCTTGACCCCGCCCTTGTCGATCTGCACCAGCGCCGCGCCCTTGTTGGCGTGGTAGTCCCAGGTGCCGTAGGTGGAGTTGTTGAAGACGTGGGCGTACTGGGCGGTGATCGGGTACTTCGACAGAATCAGCGTGCCGCCGTTGATGACGAACAACGAGTTGGAGCAGTCGCCGCTGATGCCCGTCCAGCCGCCGCCGGAGCAGGTCTGGCCGACCACCGGGGTGTGGTACGGGTAGAGGTCGGCCAGCTTGGCAGTGATGTCGGCGGTCGAGCTGTTGTTGAAGTCCTCGTCCAGCACCACGACGTCCGCGCCGTGCTTGCGGATGACCGACTCGATGGTGGGGGTGCGCTGGGCCGCCTTCTCGTTCTGGGTGCTGTCGACGATCGGGGTGGCGAGGTCGACGTTCCAGGCGAACACCGACAGGCCGGTGCCGGTGGTCGCGGCGGCGGTGGGGGCCGAGTAGCCGCCGAGGCCGAGCAGCGCGGCCGCCGCGGAGGTGAGGGCGGCAGCAGTTCGACGCGAGACCATGCGCTCTCCTGGTGGGGAAGTGGGGCGGTCCCCGTGCCGCTATCGGGACGGGGCGCGTACATGACAGCCAACCCTAGGTATGTCGCGCTACCTCCGAGGGAACATCGGCCGATCGGTCCGTGGAGAAAAGGTGTATGGACAAGTTCGGTCCGCGTCCGTGCACGGACCGGATCGCGCGAAGCCGCTGTTTCCAGGGCGCGCGGGCCACGGAGCACCGGCGCCCGCGATCAGCGGACGCCCCGCCGAGTCGACATCCGCCGCGGCATCCCGTCGACCGCGAGCGCCCCGCCGCGCCGTTGGCCGGGACTCCGGGAACCAGCTGTGTGGCCCTGGTCGTGGAGCCGATTGGCGGCTATTACGTAGGCGCCGGTGAGGCGAGCGTTGTGGTGTCCGGTCGGTGGGGTGGACGGTGTTCAGGGCGGTTTGGACTGCGGTGGATGGTCACGGTGGTGCCGGTGGCCCCGAAGCAGGTCCAGGGGGTGGATCAGCCCCCTGACCTGCATCGGACCTGGAACAGTCACACAACAGCATGAGGGCGGCCGTCCCCGCGGCCGCCCTCACGATCTTTCGCCCCCCTCATCGCCGGAGGCGGTCTCACAGCCCCAGGGAGATCGCCAGGCGGGTCAGCTCAGCCGTGGTGGTGATGTCGAGCTTGGCCCGGATGCGGCGCAGGTAGGCGTCGACCGTGTGCTTGGAGAGGCCCATGTGCCGGGCGGTCTGCAGGTAGGTGCGGCCGGCGGCGATGTGCCGGAGGGTCTCACGCTCGCGCGGGGCCAGCTCGGGGGCGGGGGCTTCGGCGGTCTGCGGGGTGAGGGTGAGGGTGAGGCTCATGGAGGTGTCCTTCGGCGGTCGACTCGGTCGTCGCTGCTCGCGTCCTCGGAAGCAGTGGGCGAGTGCCTGGATGCCTGGATGCCTGGGTGGTTGATTAGTGGCATTTAGTGCTGTTCGCCCTCTTTATTCGATTTTGATGTGGGGAGGTCATGGCGCTGTCCGCCGACTGTCACAGGCGTGTCACGAGGCCGGTGACGGCGTCCGACAAGGCGGCACGGCCCGGCAGCGGGCCTGCGTGAGCGCGCGGCTTTCCATGGCGGGGCCAGGGCGCGCCCGCCGCCCGCCGCCGTCGTTCACCCTCGGCCCGTCGGCAGTCCGCGTTCACGCCCCCCGCCCGCCGGCCGCCGCCGTTCACGAGCCCCCGACCAGCTCCTCGTACCGCGTCCGCAGTCCTTCGGTGGCCTTCCGGTCGGCGGGCAGCAGGGGTGCGCGTACGGGGCCCGCGGGCAGGCCGAGTGTGCCGAGGAGTGCCTTGGTCGTGACCGTGCCGGGCAGGTCCGCGCCCGTCATCGCCTCGATCAGCGGTGTGAGGCGTGACTGCAGTGCGGCCGCGCGGGCGGTGTCCGCCGCGTCGAAGGCGTCGAGGACGGCGGCGACGTGGCCGGGCACGGCGTTGGCGACCGTGCTCACGCAGCCGGCCGCGCCCACCGCGTACAGCGCGAGCACGTGCTCGTCGCAGCCCGCGTAGTACGCCAACTCCGTTTCGGCCATCACCTTCTGAATGCCGAGGAAGTCGTAGGAGCAGTCCTTGACGGCCACGATCCCCGGGTGCCCGGCCAGGCGGATCATCGTCTCCGGCTCGATCCGGGTGCCGGTGCGGCCCGGGATGTCGTAGAGCATCACCGGCACGTCGCTCGCGTCGGCGACCTCGCGGAAGTGCGCGGCCACCGCCTCCTGCGGCGGCCTGCTGTAGTACGGGGTCACCACCAGCACCCCGTCCGCGCCCGCCTTCCCGGCCGCCAGCGCCAGTTCGGCCGTGTGCCGGGTGTCCGCGCTGCCCACGCCCGCCACCAGCGTGACCCGCTCGCCGACCGCCTCCCGCACGGCCCTGATCAGGTCCGTCTTCTCCGCGTCGGTGGTGGTCGGCGACTCGCCCGTGGTGCCGCTGAGCACCAGGCCGTCGCAGCCCTCCGCCACCAGACGTGCGGCGAGCCGGCCGGACCCGTCCAGGTCGAGGGCGCCCGCCCCGGTGAACGGTGTGATCATCGCGCAGAGCGTGCGGCCGAAGGGCTTGCGTCGGTTCGTCATACGGGTAGTCTCGGCGCGATCTTTGTGAAGCTCCACTTAAATCTTCTACCGGGTATCGTGTAGTTTTGCTGATCTGTCGTGTGGGTGGCCGAAGGCCCTGTGTCCAACTCGGCCCTTCATGGGTCACTATGGGCACGGAGGGTCGTCTACGTCGGTCATGGGAGGCACCATGAAGCTCGGCAAGGCACTGGCCACCGGGGTCGCCGAGGAGCGGCCACCCGTCCACGAGGAGGAGCAGCCGCTCCCCGAGGAGATCACCCGCACCGCACCGGCCGAACCGGCCCGCGAAGAGGTACCGGCGGCCCGATGAGGCTGCGGCTCCCGGTGGAAAGCCCCACGGAGCCGCCGACCGGGTACAAGATCGCCCACCCGGTGCTGTCCCAGGACGGCACCCGGGCCGGGTTCACCGGCGTGTCCCTGGGCGGCGCGCTGCCGTACGGCGTCCTCGCCGACGCCTCCTGCGTCTACGGGCGCCGACACCGGTCACCCGCGCGCCGGTGCGACTGCGGCTTCCACTGCGTGCACGAGCGTGCGGCCGCCGAGGCCCTGCGGTGCACGGCGGAGCACCGGGACACCGTTCTGCTCGAAGTCTGCGTGCTCGGCGCCTACATCCGCTTCGAGCGCGGCTTCCGTTACGCCCGGCAGCGGGTGCGCACGGCGACCGCGGGGCCGTGCGGCTGCGGGGCCGGCGCCGTCGCGTTGGCCGACGCGGGCTGGGGCAGACCCGGCTGGTGGGCCCTCGCCCCAGCGTGCGCGGGCTGTGTCCGTGGGCGTACGTCCGTCTCGCTGGCCGGTTTCGCCCGGCTCGCCGGTGGCGGCCTGCGGGTCGTCGCGGGTGGCGCGGCCCGAGCCGCTGCCGCGGCCGGAGCGGCGGCTGGGATGGCGGCCGAGTTGACGGCCGGCGAGAAGCTGGGGCTTCCGGAACTCACCGCCGAGGCAGCTCTGTTGCAGGCCAGGCTCGACTGGTTCCAGACCCAACTCACCCACTTCGGCGAAGCCGGGGCCGGGGGGCCGGAACAGGGCTAACGACCCGCGGCCGGGGTACCCGGATGTTCCGTACAGAGAGGAGGCGGACACCGTGACCGTGACCCAGCACGCACGGCCCGCGGCCGACGGGCGCCCCTCCACGGGCGAACTCGTCGGCCGGGCCACCGAACAGCTCTCGCTGCTTTTCCGGCAGGAAGTCGCCCTCGCCAAGGAGGAGCTGACCGAGAAGGGACGCCGGGCCGGGCGCGGCGGCGGACTGCTGGGCGCCGCGGGCGCCGTCGGTTACGTCGGCCTGATCGTCCTGGCCGGCGCGGCCACCGCCGCACTCTCCCTGGCCCTGCCCGTCTGGGCGGCGGCGCTGATCGTCGCCGCGGTCTACTTCGCGGTGGCCGGCCTGCTGGCCGTGTCGGGGCGCGCCGAGCTGCGCCGCGCCGGGCCGCCCACCCCGGAGGAGACCCTCGGCAGCGTCAGGGCGGACGTCGACGAGATCAGGGAAAGGGCACATCGATGACGCACAGGACCCCGCACGGCTCGGGCGCCAAGGGCCCCGACGAGCTGCGGCACCAGATCGAGCACACCAGGAGCCAGCTCGGCGACACCGTCGCGCAGCTCATGGACAAGGCCGATGTGAAGGGCCGGGCCCGGGCCCGGGCCGCCGACCTGCGCGACAAGGCCGGCGCCATGACCGTCCAGCTGCGCGTGAGCGCCCGGCACGCGGGCAACGCGGTGCAGGACCGGGCGACCCATGCCGGGCACCTGGTCCAGGACCGCGCGGCCCAGGCCGGGCACGCCCTGCAGGACCAGGCCTCGCACGCCGGGCACGCGGTGCAGGACCGGGCCGCCCGCGCGAGCCGCTCCGGCTCGCGCGGCGTCCCGGAGCAGCTGCGCTCCGCGCTGCGCTCGGGCAAGCGGCACCCCGGCGCGATCGCGGCCGTGGGCGTGCTGGGCGCCGCCGCCGTGGCGGCCGGCTTCGCCTGGCGCCGGCAGCGCCACCACTGACGCAGGCACCGGCGCGCCCGTCCGCGGCACGGGCTTCGCCGACCTCTGCCCACCCTCCCGCCGAAAACGAAAGTCTGCTTGGACAGATTTAGTTTTCGGTGGGAGGGTGGACGCATGCTGGACGTGACCGTGATCGAGGACCCCGAGGCGGCGGCCGTATCGCTCGACCCGATCCGGGCCCGGCTGCTCGCCGAGCTGGCCGCGGAACCCGCCTCGGCCGCGATGCTGGCCGGCCGGGTCGGCCTGCCCCGGCAGAAGGTGAACTACCACCTCAAGGCGCTGGAGCGGCACGGCCTGGTCGAACTGGCCGTGGAGCGCCGCAAGGGCAACGTCACCGAGCGGCTCATGCGCGCGACCGCCGCGTCGTACGTCATCTCGCCGGCCGCCCTGCCCGCCGTGCAGCCGGACCCGGACCGCTTCCGCGACCAGCTCTCCGCGCGGTGGCTGCTCGCCCTCGGCGCCCGCCTGGTCCGGGACGTCGGCACGCTGATCACCGGTGCCGCCCGGGCCCGTCGGCCACTGGCCACCTACGCTCTGGACGGCCAGGTCCGCTTCGCCTCGGCCGCCGACCGCGCGGCCTTCGTGCAGGAGCTGACCGCAGGTGTGAGCGCCCTGGTCCGCAAGTACGACGCCCCCGACGCCGAGGGCGGCCGCGACCACCGGGTCGTGATCGCGCTGCACCCCACGGTCAAGGACCAGCCGTCCGTGAAGGACCAGCCGTCCGTCGAGAGCTGAGCAGGAGCTTCGCCATGCCCCAGGAGTTCGAGATCGTCCGCGAGTTCGAGGTCGACGTCCCGCCGGAGAAGGTGTGGGACGCCGTCACCACCGGCAGCGGTGGCTACCTGTGGCCGATGGACCCGCCCGAGCCCCGGGAGGGCGGCAAGGGGCCCTTCGGGTCCACCGTCACCGCCTGGGACCCGCCCCACCGCTACACCAGCCGCAGCGAGGACGTCGGCTTCCCGACCCAGTCGCTCAACCAGCTCGACTACACGATCGAGCCCCGCGACGAGGGCCGCCGGGCCTGGGTGCGCTACGTGCACAGCGGCATCTTCACCGACGACTGGAACAACCAGTACGACGGCGCGAGCAAGCACACCAACTTCTATCTGCACACCCTGTGCGAGTACCTGACGCACTTCGCGCCCCGCCCGGTCGCCTTCGCCCAGCTGAACGGCCCCGCCGCCTCCGCGTCCCCCCGCGCGCTCGCCGCCGCGGCCCGCGCGCTCGGCCTCGCGGACGACGCGGCCGCGGGCACGAAGGCGACCGTCCGGGGCCCGGGCGGACGGACCCTGGACGCCGTGCTCGACTACCGCAACCCGTACTTCATCGGGCTGCGCACCGACAGTGCCCTCGTCCGTCTCTTCGGACGAGGGCACTGGGGAGCCCCGCTCGGCATCAGCGTCCACGACTTCGCGCCGGACGCCGACGCCGGGGCGAACGAGGCCGCCTGGCAGGACTGGCTGAACGGCGTGTTCGGCCGGCCCTGAGCCCGGCGGCCCCGGTCCCGACTACGGACGGAACCGCAGCACCTGCGGGTCGTGGTCGCTGATCTGGTCGTTGAACTCCGAGTTGATGTGCACGCTGTCGTACTCGAAGTCGCAGCCCCGGCGGATCGCCGGGCTGATCAGGATCTGGTCGAGGACCTGTTCGTTGCCCTGGTAGTCGTAGGTGTAACGCTCGCTCCGGGGCAGCGACTTGATCGCCGACCACAGCTCGCCGTCACCCTCCATGATCTTCGCGGTCTCGGAGAACTCGAAGTCGTTCATGTCGCCGAGCGCGATCACGTTCGCGTTCTTCTGCACGGACAGGATGTCCTTGACGAACGCGTTCACCTCGGTCGCCTGCGCGTGGCGCTGGACCTCCGAGCTGCGTACCGGCGGCTGGTACTGCGAGGTCAGACCCTGGTCGCCACCCTTGGAGTTGAGGTGGTTGCCGATCACGAACACGGTCTTGCCGCGGAAGACGAACTCGCCGGCCAGCGGCTTGCGGCTGTTGCCCCAGGCGGCGTTCGCCGGGTCGATACGGCCCGGGGAGGCCGTCAGCTGCGCCTTGCCGTGCACCTTCGTGACGCCGACCGCGGTGGTGGAGTCGCCGCCCGCGCGGTCCACGAAGGACACCCGCTGCGGGTTGAACAGGAACACCTGGCGGATGTTGCCGCCCGGCTCGCCGCCGTCCTGGTCGTTGACCGGGTCGATGGAGCGCCAGTCGTACTTAGGGCCGCCCGCCACGACGATCGCGTCGATCAGCTTGTTCACGGTCGTGCTCGCGTCGACGGTGCCGTCGTCCTTGGCGCCGTTGTCGTCCTGGATCTCCTCCAGGGACACGATGTCGGGCGACTGCAGGTTGTTCACGATCGCGGCGGCGTGCTTGTCGAACGTGTTGTCCGACGGGTCGAGGTTCTCGACGTTGTAGGTCGCCACCGCCAGCTCGCGGGCGGACTGCTTGGCCGTGGTCTCGCGCTCCAGACCACCGCTCGTGAGCGTGCCGAGCTTGCTCGCGACCAGGGTGTAGCCGCCGAACTGGTTGAAGTCCAGCGGACCGGTGGTGGTGCCCTCCAGGGTGTCGCCGACGTTCGCCTTCGGGAAGTCGGCGGTCGGGCCCAGCGTCTGGATCTGCAGCCGGCCGGTGTTCTGGGACTCGTAGGAGCCGTAGACCGTGCCGCCGCGGTGGTTGCGGTGCTCCCGCGGCTTCACCGTGACCCACAGCTCGCTGTACGGGTCGGTGCCGGTCACCACGCGGGTGTCGGCGACCTGGACGTTCATGCCCTCCAGGGACTCGTAGTAGTCCAGGGCGTACGCCGACGGGTCCAGGGGCAGGCCGTTGACGGAGCCGGCCGCGGCGGTGTCTCCGGCCGGGGCGTAGGCGTCCGGCACCGAGTGCGCGTCGATCACGGTCGGCGCGGGGACCGCGTTGCCGGTGGAGACGGTGGTGACCGTCGGCTTGGTGACCTCCGTCACCGACTGGTTGCCGGAGGAGGCGCCGCCCGGGACGTACTCGGAGACCGTACCGGCCACCGTGACCGAGTCACCGACCGCGACCTTGGGCGTGGAGCTGGTGAAGACGAACACGCCTTCACTGGTCGCCGGGTTGTCGTCCGGGGTCGGGTCCTGCATCCAGAAGCCCTTGGACGAGCCGTAGGTGCGCGTGGCCGTCACGATGCCGGGCACGTCGGCGACCTTCTGGCCGGCCAGCGGGGATATTCGGGTGGTGCCCTGGATGTCGTGGATGCGCACCGAGTCGGCGTGCGCGGGTGAGGTGAGGACGACGGCCGACGCGGTGGAACAGACGGCGGCGACGGTGAGCGCGGCGAGGCGCGCGGTGGACCTGCTCGGCAAGGGATCCCTCCGGGGACGTGCGTGAGCGCCGGGACGAGGGTGGAACGGGAGCGTGTCGGGCTCGTGGCCCTCCGTGACACGCATAGAGCCGAGTGAACAGTTGTCCCCCCAACTTCTACGCGCGTCAATCTCCTGCCTGGCGCCCGGAGTTGTCAAGGTTTCGGCCATGTACGGCGACCGGCGGGGAGATGAACCGGGTGGCATGGGTGGAAATCCGTCTAGGCTGAGCGGCTGAGTACTTTCACGGCCCGAGGAGAACCAGCCGATGTCAGACAGCTCCCCCCTGCCGCCCGTACGGCTGCACCCCGAAGCGGAGCTGGCGCGCGCCGCGCTGTCCACGCCGTTGCTCTCCCGCGCAGCCCGTCTGGCCCGCTGGGCAGGCCCGGCCACCCGCGTGGACGCCGGCGGCAGCCTGGTCGAGGAACAGCTGCCGGACGCCGCCGGGACGCTCGGCCTGAGCGGGGACGACGCCGCCGCGCACGCCGCCGAGGCGTGGCGGGTGGCCGTGGACGCCGGACTGGTCGAGATCACCGACGAGGAGGCCGGGACGGTGGCGGCCGGGGAGGACCTGGCGCTGCTCACCGGCGGCTCCCCGCACGACGTGCTCACCGTCTGGCTGAACGCCCTGGAGACCGTCGTCGCGGACGCGAGCGTGCCGGACCTGGACGCCCTCATGGACGCGATGGACGCGGGCGGCGAGATCGATTTCGCGTCACTCGACTGGGACCCGGAGGCCGAGGCGGAGTTCCTCGACGGCGTCCTCGGCAACCTCTACCTGCTGACGGTCAGTGAGGACGGCCCCGGCCAGGCGCCCGTGCCGCTGCCCGCGCTCGCCGCGTCGATGATCGTCCCCAGCGACATGGGGGAGCCCACCAACGACGTGCTGGAACAGGTCTCCGACGCGATGATGCGCCTCGACGGCCAGTTCCGGACGCTGGAGCCGATCGGTCTCGTCGAGTACCGGCCGGTGGACGAGGACCTCATGGCCGACGCCGACGAGGAGCCGGCCGCGCCGGTCGACGACACCGACGTCTCCCGCTACGGCCTGGTCCGGCTCACCCCGCTCGGCGCGTACGGGCTGCGGGCACGGCTGTTGGAGGCCGGCATCGACGCCCCCGCGGTCGGTGAACTCGCCGACAAGGGCGCGGACGCCCTGCTCGACGGCACCGCCCGGTTCGGGCAGTCCGCCGCCCGGGCCGAGACCGAGCAGTGGCTCGGCCGGCGCGAACCGCTCGCCGCCGCCCGGGACCTGCTCGCGGCGGCACGCGGCGCCGACACCGGCGCGCCGCTGCGCAGGCTGCGTTGCCAGCAGGCGCTGTCCCTGGTGGGGGCGGAGGCGGAGCCGGCCCTGCGGGAGGTGCTGGACGACCCCGAACTCGGTGGCCTCGCCCGGGTGTGGCTGAGCGAGCGCGGCGCCGCCGATGTGCCGGCGCCCTCCCAGGACCTGGTCTTCTGGCTGACCGTCGACACGGTGGCGGCCCAGCTGGCCGCCGAGGGCAACTCCGACGAGCTCCAGGCGCTGGTGGAGGGACTGGCCGAGCAGCACAGCGGTTTCTTCGCGGCCGCCTGGCGGGTGGAACACCCCGCCACCGCGGACGTCCTGGAGGCGATGGGCCGGCTGCACCCGGACAAGAAGGTGGCGAAGGAGGCGCGGAAGGCCGCGTTCAAGGCGCGGTCCCAGCAGGGCGGCTGAGCGACCGCCCGCACCCGGGCGAACATGGCCGGTGTCGCCGTTGGCCAGGGGGGCGTGCCCACGGGTTCATGGAACCGGGGCCCCGGAGGCAGTCCGGCGTTCAACTCCCGTTCAGGAACCGGCGGGAGCGTGTGCGCCGAACCGAGGCCCGCCACCCTCCACGGCACGTGCCCACCGTCACAGGAGACACCATGTCGCTCACTCGCAGGGACTTCGCCAGGCAATCCGCGGTCACCGGTGCCGGTGTCGCGCTGGCGGGCAGCGTCGGAGCCCTGGCCACCGCGCCCAACGCCCTCGCCGCCACCGAGATCGAGAGCGCGGAGGAGGGCCCTGCGCACGGACACCACGGCCCCGGCTACGGCCCGCTGGTCCCGGACCCGGCCGGCGTCCTCGCCCTGCCCGAGGGGTTCCGGTACCGGATCATCACCTACAGCGGCCGCACCAGGCTGGAGTCGGGCGAGTTCACCCCCTCCAACCACGACGGCACCTCCACCTTCGACGGCCCCCGGGGCGCCACCCTCCTCGTCAACAACCACGAGCTGAAGGGCCCCCGCGCCAATTGGCAGTACCCGGTGCCGCTCACCGAGGGCCTGGTCTACGACCCCGCCGCCTCCGGTGGCTGCACGGTCGTCGAGGTCCGCCGCGACCAGGTCGCCGAGTGGGTCGGCGTGGCCGGCACCTCCACCAACTGCGCGGGCGGCAACACCCCGTGGGGCACCTGGCTGACCTGCGAGGAGACCGAGGACAAGGCCGGCCAGAACGGCATGACCAAGGACCACGGCTACGTCTTCGAGGTCGACCCCGAGGACCGCCGGGCCAACCGCGACCCCAAGCCGGTCAAGGCGCTCGGCCGCTACGCCCACGAGGCCGTCGTCGTCGACCCCAGGCGCGGACACCTCTACCTCACCGAGGACGCGTCAGGCCCCAACGGCCTCCTCTACCGCTGGACCCCGCCGGAGGGCTTCGGCCACGGCCGCGGCAGGCTGCGCACCCTCGCCGACGACGCCGGTGCGCTCCAGGCGTTCAAGTGCTTCGACTCCGGCGGCAAGTTCGTCGACGACCTCTCCCGCGCGACCCGGATCGGCACCGTGTACGGGGTCGACTGGGTGGACGTCCCCGACCGTGACGCCCGGACCACCTCCGTCCGCAAGCAGTTCACCGACGGCCAGGTCACCCGCGCCCGCAAGCTGGAGGGCATGTGGTGGGGCGACGGCGGCGCCTACATCGTCTCCTCCTACGCCCGCGCGGAGAGCCCCGTCCAGCACGACGGCCAGGTCTGGTTCTACGACCCCAAGCGCCGCACCCTGACCCTCAAGGTCCTCCTCGGCGTCAACCCCGACCCCGCGGCGGACGGCGCCTTCGACGGCCCGGACAACATCACCGTCTCCCCGTACGGCGGTCTGGTCATCGCCGAGGACGGCGAGGGTGTCCAGCACCTGTTCGGCGCCACCGAGAGCGGCCGCACCTATCCGATCGCCCGCAACGAACTGAACATCGGCACGGCGGAGAGCCCCGAGTACAGCGAGTTCACCGGCGTCACCTTCTCGCCCGACGGCCGCACCCTGTTCGCCAACATCCAGGAGCCGGGCATCATGCTCGCCATCACCGGGCCCTGGAAGCGGCAGAAGCGCGACTGACCTTTCGGCGCGCGTCAATTCGCTCGCCCGTCCCCGCGGCCCCCGCCCGGAGTGAACGACGTCCAGGAGGCCGCGGGTCCGAATCCCGGCACCGGACATCACGACTGCACGCACCTCCCGGTGCGCGGGCAGCGGTCACTTCTTTCTCGGAGAACCCACGACCGCGCCGTCACGGGGGCGCGGGCCACAAGCCCGGCCCATGGGGGCGAGCCATGATGGAGGGGTGTCCCGCCCTTCGACGCCCGGCGGCCCGGAGTCGGCGCCCACGCCCCGGACCGCCGTGGCGTGGCTGCCCCCGGCCCCGCTGTGGGCAGCCGTCCAGGAGATCCGCGTCGAGCACGACCCGCAGATCCGCCGCTGGCCGCCCCATGTGAACCTGATCTTCGGCTTCGTACCGGAGGAGGACTTCCCGGCGGCGCTCCCGCTGCTGGCCGACGCGGCGGCCCGGTGCGCGCCCTTCGCCATCCGGCTGGGTGGGGTCCGCTCGTTCGGCCACCGGTCCTTCTCCACCGTGTGGCTCGACCCCGCCGCGGCCGGCGCGGCCCCCTGGACGCGGCTGCGGCGCGTGCTCGCCGAGCCGTTCCCGGCCTGCGTGGACCGCTTCCCCCGGTTCACCCCGCACCTCTCGCTCGGGCGCACCCGGGCCCCGCGGGTCCTCGCGGCCGAATGCGCCGCCCGGCTCGGGGTGACACAGGCCCGGGTGTCCGAGGTCGTGCTGCTGTCCCGCCGCGGCGACGGCCCCATGCGGACCCGCGCCACGATCGCCCTGGGCAGCGGCGCGGTGCACCGCCACCGTGCGGAGGACCCGGACACCGGCGGGTACGGGCCGCCGGCGCAGCGGCCCTGACCGGCGCGGCCGGGGCCGATACGATTCCGGGCAAGACCCCCGGTGCGCGAGGAGTAGCTGGATGCCGCAGGGCAGGCCCATGCGCGCGGACGCCCGGCGCAACTACGAACGGCTGCTGACGGTGGCCGCCGAGGCCTTCGCCGAGCACGGGGAGAACGCGTCCCTCGACGACATCGCCAAGCGTGCCGGGGTCGGCGCAGGCACGCTCTACCGCCACTTCCCGACCCGGCAGGCGCTGCTGGAAGCCGCGTACGTGGACCGGATGCAGGCCATGGCGGACCGGGCCGGGGAGTTCGCCGCCCGGCTGCCGCCGGGCGAGGCGCTGACGGAGTGGCTGCACGAGGTGTGCGTCGGGACGATCCAGGTGCGCGGCATGAAGGCGCTGCTGGGCTCGGCCGTCACCGACGGCGGCTTCGCCGCGGACACGGTCTGCGGCACCCGGCTGAAGGACGCGGCGCGGCGGCTGGTGGAGGCGGCGCAGCGGGACGGCAGCCTGCGCCCGGACGTCGAGCCGATCGAGGTCCTGCGCCTGGCGCACGGCGTGGCCTCGGCGTCGGAGCTGGCCGGCGGGCGGGGGAAGCAGATCCGCCGTTACCTGACCCTGCTGACCGAGGGACTGCGGCCGGCCGTCGGAGCGTGAGGGACCGGGCGCGCCCCCGGGAGGACGGGGGCGCGCCCGGCCGCGCGCCTAGAGGGCCCGCGCTCCGGGATCGACCATGTTCCGCACGGTCCGGGCCTTCACGAACTCGCCCAGCGCCGTCATGTCCCACTCGCCGGAGAACTGCCGGACGAGCTTGGCCATCATCACGCCCGTCTGCGGCTCGGCGTTGGTGAGGTCGAAGCGGACCAGCTCCTCTCCCGTGTCCGCGTCCAGCAGCCGGCAGTAGGCCTTGGCGATCTCGGTGAACTTCTGCCCGGAGAAGGAGTTGACGGTGAAGACCAGACCGGTGACCTCCTGGGGGAGACGGCCCAGGTCCACCATGATCATCTCGTCGTCGCCCCCGCCCTCGCCGGTGAGGTTGTCGCCGGAGTGCTTGATCGCGCCGTTCAGGATCGTCAGCTTGCCGAAGTAGCAGCTGTCGACCGGGTTGCGCTGCGGGCCGTAGGCGATGACCGAGGCGTCCAGGTCGATGTCCCTGCTCCGGTGGGCGGGCTCCCAGCCCAGGCCCATCTGCACCACGGACAGCAGCGGGCGGCCGCCCTTGACCAGGGACACCGTCTGGTTCTTCTGGAGGCTGACCCGCCCCTTGTCCAGGTTGACCTTCCCGGCGCCCGGCACCGGGGCGGGGGGAGCGGCGGGGACCGGCGGTGCGGCCGGCGCCTGCGCGGCGGGCACGGGCGGTGCGGCCGGCTGCTGCGGCGCGGCCGCGGGGGCGGCGGGCTCCTCCACCGAGACACCGAAGTCCGTCGCGATGCCCGCGAGGCCGTCGGCGTACCCCTGGCCGACGGCCCGGGCCTTCCAGGCGCCGCCCCTGCGGTAGATCTCCACGACCACCAGCGCCGTCTCGGCGCCGAGCTGCGGCGGTGTGAAGGTGGCCAGGACCGAGCCGCCGTCGGCGTCCCGGACCGTGGCGGTCGGCTCGATGCCCTGGAAGGTCTGGCCGGCCGCGTCCGGGCTGGCCGTGACCACGATCTTCTCGATCTCCGGCGGCACGGCGGCGGTGTCGACCGTGATCGCGTCGGGCGCCGCGCCGCCCCCGGACGTGTACGTCACGCCCGGCCCGGCCGGCTGGTTGTAGAAGATGAAGTCGTCGTCGGAGCGCACCTTGCCGTCGGCGGTGAGCAGCAGGCCCGACACGTCGAGCCGCACCGGGGCGGACACGTCCACCGTCACGCGCGCGGCCGGCAGAGGGATGTTCGAGCCAGGGGTCATAGCTGTCATGCCGGGTGAACGAACGACACCGCTTTACCGTTCCCTTACCGACGTCCCGGCGGGCCCGCGCCCCCCGATCGGCTCAGGGCACCACCACGATCTTGCGGCCCACCCCGGCGGCGAACTGCTCCAGCGCCTCGGGGTAGCGCTCCAGCGGGATCCGGTCGCTGATGAACACCTCGGGGTCAAGCACCCCGCCCGCGAAGAGTTCGGCCGCCCGTTCGAAGCTGTGCAGCACCGCCATGGAGCCGGTGATGGTGATCTCCTGGTTGTAGACGCGGTACGGGTCGATGGTGACCCGGGTCGCGTAGTCGGCCACCCCGAACTGCAGGAACGTGCCCGCCTTGGCCACCCGGCCGAGACCGTCCTGGATCGCCGCCGCGTTGCCCGTGGCGTCCACGACCACGTCCCAGCCCTGCGGCCGGTCGAGGTCGTCCGCGCCGGCCGCCGCGCCCGAGACGCCGAGCCGGCGGGCCGTCTCCAGCCGGGCCGGGTTGACGTCCACCACGTCCACGCTCGCCGCGCCGGTGCGCTTGGCCAGTTCCAGCATCATCAGGCCCATGGTCCCGGAGCCGTAGACGAGCACGTGCGCGCCGAGGCGGGCGCGCAGCACGTCGTAGCCGCGCACCGCGCAGGACAGGGGTTCGACCAGGGCCGCGTCCTCGGTGCGCACGTGCTCGGGCAGCTTCACGCAGTTCGCGACCGGGGCGACGGCGTACCGGGCGGCGCCGCCCGCCGTGGTCACGCCGATCGCGGCCCAGCGCTCGCACAGGTTGTTGTGGCCGGTACGGCAGTAGCGGCACTCGTGGCAGTACAGGGAGGGGTCGACGGCCACCCGGTCGCCGACCGCGGCCTCGGTGACCTGGGTGCCGACCCCGACCACCGTGCCCGCGAACTCGTGTCCGGGGACGATCGGCAGCTTGGGCGCGAACTCGCCCTGGAGGATGTGCAGGTCGGTGCCGCACAGGCCGCAGGCGGCGACCTCGACGACGACCTCGCGGGGCCCGGGAGTGGGGTCAGGGACCTCGGTGACGACGGCGCGGCCCACGGACTCGATGACGGCGGCCTTCATTTCACGGCTCCCAACGACAGGCCCTGGACCAGCTTGTCCTGGGCGGCGAACCCCGCGGCGAGCACCGGCAGGGAGACGACGAGCGACGCGGCGCACACCTTGGCCAGGAACAGGCCCTGGCTGGTGATGAAGCCGGTCAGGAAGACGGGGGCGGTCCCGGCGACCACGCCCGTCAGGACCCGGGCGAACAGCAGTTCGTTCCAGCTGAAGATGAAGCAGATCAGGGCGGTCGCGGCGATGCCGGGCAGGGCGATCGGGGCCACCACCCGCGCGAGGATCACCGGCAGGGGGGCGCCGTCCACCCGGGCCGCCTCGATGACTTCCACCGGCACCTCGGCCAGGAAGGACTGCATCATCCAGACCGCGATCGGCAGGTTCATGGAGGTGTAGAGGACGACCAGCAGCCAGATGTTGTCGAGCATCCCGGCGTTCTTGGCGAACAGGTAGATCGGCAGCAGGCCCGCCACGGCCGGCAGCATCTTCGTGGACAGGAAGAAGAACAGCACGTTCGTCCACTTGCGCACCGGCCGGACCGACAGTGCGTACGCCGCCGGCAGGGCGAGCAGCAGCACGCACACCGTGGACGCCACGGACGCGACCGTGGAGTTGATCAGCGCGGGCCACGGGCTCGCCCCGCCGCCGGTGCCGAAGAAATCGCGGTAGCCGTCCAGGGTGAGGGAGGCGGTGAGGGACGGCGGGTTGGTCGCCGCGTCCGCCTCGGAGTGGAAGGACGTCAGGGCCATCCAGGCGATGGGCAGGAAGAAGACGACGCCGGCCAGCCAGGCCACCAGGCCCAGACCGGATCCCCGGCGCGCCCTGCGCCGTACGGCCGCTGCGTTGGCGCTCATGCGCGGGACACCTCCTCGCGGAACAGGGACGACACCACGCGCAGGGCGAAGGTCGCGATGACGATGGAGCCGATGACCACCAGGACACCGGCGGCCGAGGCGAGGCCGTTCTCGTGGGCCTGGTAGAAGCTCTGGTAGACGGTGTAGGGCAGGTTCGCCGTGCCCAGGCCGCCGGACGTGAGGGTGAAGACCGCGTCGAAGTTCTGCACGATGTAGATCGACCCCAGCAGGGCGCCGAGTTCCAGGTAGCGCCGCAGGTGGGGCAGGGTCAGATGGCGGAAGATCTGCCAGTCGCTCGCGCCGTCGACCCGCGCGGCCTCGATCTGCTGCTGGTCCCGACTCTGCAGTCCGGCCAGCAGGATCAGCATCATGAACGGCGTCCACTGCCACACCAGCGAGGCCTCGACCGCGAGCAGCGGGGTGTTCGAGATCCAGTCCGGCTGTGGGCCGCCCACATAGTGCAACAACCCGTTGAGCAGCCCGTATTCGGGGTTGTAGAGCACATGCTTCCAGAGCAGTGCGGCGGCCACCGGCACCACCAGGAAGGGCGCGATCAGCAGGGTGCGGACGATCCCCCGGCCGCGGAACCTGCGGTCCAGCAGCAGGGCCAGGGCCAGGCCGAGGACCAGGCTGGCGAGCACCACCGCCACCGTGAGCAGCACGGTCGTCCACACCGAGTGGCGCAGGTCCGCGTCGGTCAGCACCTGGCGGTAGTTGGCGAGGCCGGTGAAGCGGCGGGCCTTGGGATAGAGGGCGTTCCAGTCGAAGAAGGAGATCACCAGCGTGGCCACGAACGGCAGCTGGGTCACCACGATCATGAAGACCAGGGCCGGCAGCAGCGGGGCCCGGGTGGCCCAGGCGCGCAACCGGGCGGGGGGCTGTTCCGCGGCGCGCACGGCGGTGGTCGCGAGGGGAGCCGTCGTCGCTGTCATCGTCCCTGGTACTCCTTGGAGATCTTCTCGGCGAGCTGCTGGGACCTGCGCAGGGCCGCGTCCGTCGACTGGTGTCCGGCGATGGCCGCGCTGATCTCCTGGGAGACCTTGGTGCCCAGGTCGGTGAACTCGGGGATGCCGACGAACTGGATGCCGGGCGCGGGGCGTGGCTGCACGCCCGGGTCGTCCGGGCGGGCGCTCTCGATCGCCCGCCGGGTCATCTCCTGGAAGGCGGCGGCCGACCTGCGGTAGTCGGCGTTCTCGTAGGTCGACGCCCGCTTGCCCGCCGGGACGTTCGGCCAGCCGCTGGTCTCGCCGACCAGCCGCTCGTACCCCTTGCTCGACGCCCAGGAGACGAACTTCCACGCCTTGTCGGGGTTGTGGGAGGCCTTCTGGATGCCCCAGGCCCAGGTGTAGAGCCATCCCGAGGACGGGGTCCGCTCCACGGGGGCGGGGGCGTAGCCCAGCTTGCCCCGGACCGGGGACCCCGCCGCTTCCAGCAGGCCGGCCGCCGAGGTGGCGTCGTACCACATGGCGACCTTGCCCTGGGTCATGTCGTTGAGGCACTCGGCGAACCCGGACTGGGCCGCGCCCGACTCGCCGTGCTCACGGACCAGATCGACATAGAACTTTGTCGCCTTCACGAACTCGGGGGAGTCCAGGCGGGCCTTCCAGCTCTTGTCGAACCAGGTCCCGCCGAAGGTGTTCACCACGGTGGTGAGCGGTGCCATCAGTTCACCCCAGCCGGGCAGTCCGCGCAGGCAGACGCCCTTCATGCCGGGGCGCGCGCCGTCCACCTTCGCGGCTAGGTCGGCCACCTGCCGCCAGGTCGGGCGGGCCGGCATCTTCAGGCCCTTCGCCGCGAAGACGTCCTTGCGGTACATCAGGAAGGACGACTCGCCGTAGAAGGGCTGCCCGTAGAGCCTGCCGTCGTCGCCGGTCAGGGAGCGGCGCATCGGCTTCAGCACGTCCTGCTCGTCGTAGCCGGGGTCCCGGCCGACGTAGGAGTCCATCTCGTGCAGCCAGCCGTTGCGGGCGTAGATCGGTATCTCGTAGTTGGACAGGGTGGCCACGTCGTACTGGCCGGCCTGGTTGGCGAAGTCCTGGCTGATCTTGTCGCGGACGTCGTTCTCGGGCAGGACCGTGAAGTTGACCTTGATGCCGGTCTCCCGGGTGAAGTGGGCGGCGGTCAGCTTCTGCAACTCGGTCATCTGGGGGTTGTTGACCATCAGCACGTTGATGGAATCGCCGCCGGAACCGGTCCCGCCGGCCCCGACCCAGCAGCCGGAGAGCAGCGGGGCGAGCAGCGTCCCAGCGGCGGCCGTGGCGAGCGTGGCTCGCGGCCTCCGTCGGCTCGGGGTGCGCATGAATCGCTCCTGGATGTATCGGGATATAAAGGGCAAGATTCGGTGTGAAACAGCCCCGCGAGCGGGTGAGTCGGTGGTTCAGACCCGGATGACCTGCGGGCCCAGCAGGGAGTAGCGGTTGGCCTCGGCGGCCGGCAGCAGCGTGCTTGTCACGATCGCCTCCAGCGCGCCCACCTCGGCGAACCGGCAGAAGCTGACGGCCCCGAACTTGGTGTGGGTGCCCGCGAAGACGGTGCGCCGCGCGGCGCGGATGGCCTGCGCCTTGACCTCGCCGACCGCGGGGTCGGGGGTGGTCAGACCGTGCTCGCGGGAGATGCCGTTGGCGCCGATGTAGGCGAGGTCGACCACGAACCCGGCCAGCATCTTCGTCGTCCAGTGGTCGACGGTGGCCAGCGTGCCGGCCCGGACCCGTCCGCCGAGCAGCAGGACCTGGGTGTGCTCGGCTTCGGCGAGGGCGCCCGCGACCGGCAGGGATGCGGTGACCACGGTCAGCGGCCGCCCTGCGGGCAGTGCCTCGGCGATGAGCTGCGGGGTGAAACCCTCATCGACGAACACCGTCTCCGCGTCGCCCAGCAGCTCGGCCGCGGCGGCCGCGATCCTGCGTTTCTCGGGGACGTGACTGGTGGCGCGGAAGGCGAGCGTCGTCTCGAATCCCGCGCTCTCCACCGGATAGGCGCCGCCGTGCGTACGCCGGACCAGACCGTGGTCCTCCAGCGCCCGCAGATCGCGCCGGATGGTCTCCTTGGCCACGCCCAGGACGGCGGCCAGCGCCGTGACGTCGACCGAGCCGGTGGCGCGCGCGGCCCGCACGATCTCGCGCTGGCGCTCTTCCGCCGTCCTGGTGCTCATGCCGTCACCCGCTTCTTCCTCCGGAGCCGCCCGTTCGGGCCCTGGGGGAATTTCTACAGCGGGGGTGCGGCGCCGACCAGGTCTGTTGCGGGCCCGATGCTGCCCGGGTGTGCCCGTTCGTCGTGCGCCGTGCCCGGCCCGGACCTGCGCGGCCCTGCGCGGCCGCGTCTGAGCGGGCGGCCCGGATGCCCGAACAGGGCGGGGGGGGGGGGGGGGGGGGGGGGGGGGGGGGGGGGGGGGGGGGGGGGGGGGGGGGGGGGGGGGGGGGGGGGGNGGGGGGGGGCGGGGGCGCCGCGGGGGGGGGGGGGGGGGCCGGGGGGGGGCCCCCCCCCCCGCGCGGGTGGTGGTTTCCGGCCGTCCGGAAGGTGCTTCAGTACGGCCAGATGGGCGGGTCGTTCACGAAGTGGCCGCCCAGGTGGCTGTGGGCCGGGTTGTCCGGGTCCAGCTCGCCCTGCTCGGCGATCAGCTTGTCCGCGTACGGCTCGGAGTCGTCCCGCGGCTCGTAGCCGAGAGCCCGCGCGGACGTGAGGTCCCACCACAGGCGGGTGTTGGCCGAGGAGCCGTGGACGACCGTGTGGCCGACCCCGTCGGCGGTCAGGGCCGCGTGGAACAGGCGGGCGCCGTCGGCCGGGCTCATCCACACCGAGAGCATGCGCACGCTGGTCGGCTCCGGGAAGCAGGAGCCGATCCGCACCGAGACGGTCTCCAGTCCGTGCTTGTCCCAGTAGAGCTGGGCCAGGTCCTCGCCGAACGACTTGGACAGGCCGTAGAAGGTGTCCGGGCGGCGCGGGGTGTCGACGGGGATCAGCGCCTCGCCCGGGTGCGGGGCCGGGGTGAACCCGACGGCGTGGTTGGAGGAGGCGAAGACGATCCGCGGCACCCCTTCGAGGCGGGCGGCCTCGTACAAGTTGTAGGTGCCCTCGATGTTCGACCGCAGGATCTTCTCGAAGGGTGCCTCCAGCGAGATGCCCGCGAGGTGCAGGACCGCGTCCACGCCCCGCACCGCCGCGCGCAGCGCCTCCTTGTCGGTGAGGTCCGCGGTGATCGCGTCCGGCGCGTCCTCGACGGGGCGCACGTCGAACAGGCGCAGGGTGTAGCCGTACTCCGGCAGCAGGGACCGCATCAGGGTGCCGAGCCCGCCGGCGGCGCCGGTGAGCAGAACGGTGCGGGGAGCGGGCATCCTCGGTCTCCTTGCTGTCCTGGCGAAGTCCGTCGCGGGCAGAACGCGTGCGTGGATGGCATTCACATCCGTAGACGCACGGTCACGCTAAAGAGCGTCGAGGCGCCGGGTCAAGTGTGCCGTGGGGTGCGGGAATCCGCCGCTGCGGCGCGGGTGTGACCGCTTGACCGACGCGGAGAGTGCCCCGTAGCGTGAAGTCGTTCATGAATATGGACGCCGATCAGGCACATGCACCGATGACCTGCACCGACAGGGAGCGCCCGTGACGCCAGCCCCTCTCGCCGCCCGGCTCCGCGACCCGAGCGGGCCGCTGTTCTTCCCGGTCACGGCCTACGGCCCCGACGGCACCGTGGACCTCGACGTCTACCGCGCCCATGTGCGCCGGGGCGTCGCGGCCGGCGCCGCCGCCGTGTTCGCCTGCTGCGGCACCGGGGAGTTCCACGCGCTGCTGCCCGAGGAGTTCGAGGTCTGCGTCCGGGCGGCGGTGGAGGCGGCCGAGGGACGGGTCCCGGTGGTCGCGGGCGCCGGATACGGCACCGCGCTCGCCGTCCGCTACGCGCGTCTCGCCGAGGGCGCGGGCGCCGACGGGCTCCTCGCCATGCCGCCCTACCTCGTGCACGCCCCTCAGGAGGGCCTGCTGCGGCACTACCGCGAGATCGCCGCCGCCACCGCCCTGCCGGTGATCGTCTACCAGCGGGACAACGCCGTCCTCACCCCGTCCACCGCGGTCGCCCTCGCCCGCGCCGACGGCGTCATCGGCCTCAAGGACGGCCTGGGCGACCTGGACCTCATGCAGCGGATCGTCAGCGCCGTGCGCACCGAGGTCCCCGGTGACTTCCTGTACTTCAACGGCCTGCCCACCGCCGAGCAGACCCAGCTCGCCTACCGGGCCCTCGGCATCACCCTGTACTCCTCGGCCGTCTTCTGCTTCGCCCCCGAGATCGCCGTCGCCTTCCACCGGGCCCTGGCGCACGGTGACGAGGACACCGTGCGCCGCCTCCTGGACGGGTTCTACCGCCCGTTCGTGGAACTGCGCGCGCTGGGCCGCGGCTACGCCGTCTCGCTCGTCAAGGCGGGCGTACGGCTGCGCGGCCTGGACGTCGGCGAGGTCCGCCCGCCGCTGCACGAACCGTCCGAGGACCACGTCAAGCAGCTCGCCCGGCTGATCGACCGCGGGCCCGCGCTGCTGCAGGGGGACGCGTGAAGGCGTCGGCGTTCGTCTACCCCTGGGACGTCGACGGGGACCCGGAGGCCCCCGCCCGCATCGCCGCGCTCGGCGTCGAGCAGGTGACCCTCGCCTCCGCCTACCACTCCACCCGGGCCCTGACCCCGCACCACCCGCGCCACCGCATCGTCACCGCCGAGTACGCGGCCGTCCTCTACCCGCCGGGCAACCGCTGGGCGGGCCGCGGCCTGCGCCCCTACCCGGCCGGCCGCTGGGCCCCCGGGGACGCCTACGGGGAGGCGGCCGGGGCACTCGCCGCGGCCGGTCTGGAGGTGCACACCTGGGTCGTCCTCGCGCACAACTCCCGCATGGGCGCCGAACACCCGGACACCTCGGTCGTCAACGCCTACGGCGACCGGTACCCGTGGGCCCCCTGCATCGCCCAGCCCGCCACGCGCGCGTACCTGGTCGACCTGGCCGCCGAGGCCGCCGTGCGCCCCGGCGCGCGGGGCACCGAGCTGGAGTCCCTCGGCTGGTACGGCCTCCAGCACCTGCACGCCCACGACAAGACCGCCGGGGTCGGCCTCGGGGACGCCGGGCAGTACCTGATGGCGCTCTGCTTCTGCCCGGCCTGCCGGACCGGCTACGGCGAACAGGGCCTGGACGCCGACGAGCTGGCGGCCGCCGTACGGGACGCCCTCGAACCGCTGTGGCGCGGCACGGCCGACGACGGGGGGTGGCCGACGGTCGGCAAGGTCCTCGGCGAGGACCGGGCGGCCGCCACGCGCGCGTGGCGCGACACCACCGCCCGCAGCCTCCAGGAGCAGGCCGTCGCCGCCGTGCGCGCGGCGGCGCCCGACGGCTTCCAGGTCCTGCTGCACGCGGACCCGGTGCCCTACCACTGCGGCGCCAACGCGGGCGTCGACCCGGCCCACATCCTCTCCGTCGCGGACGGCGTGGTGGTGCCGTGCACCGCGGGCCCGGCCCTGCTGGCCCCCTTCGCCGAGCGGGCACGCGCGGGCACGGTGCTGGCCGCCAACCTCACGGTGGTCTCCGGCATGGGCGGCAGCCCCGGCACCCTCGCCGCCGACGCGGCACGCGCGCGTGCTCTGGGGGCGACGGAACTGCGGCTCTATCACGCGGGGTTGGCGTCCGACGGGGATCTCGCGTCGGTGCGTGCGGGGCTGGGGGCGCGCTGAACGGTGAGGGGAGCGGCCGGCTGCGGTACTGCAAAGGCGCGAGAGCGGGCGGGCCCGCCC
>NZ_JAJSZC010000061.1:0-36377 GCF_036815105.1 Streptomyces sp. IBSBF 3136 | reverse complement strand
GGGGGCTCATGCCCCCGACGTTACGTGGGCGGACGGCGGCCGCCGTAGGGGGTGTGGCACGGATCTCTCGACTCGCACCCGCCCCCCCGGCCCTCCGGAGACCGGGGGCCGGTAGCAGGGCGGCTCAGCTCGCCATCGCCGTCGTGCGCAGCTCGCGCACCGCCACCACGTCCATCCGGGCCGGCGTCCCGAGCACCGCCGCGCCGCAGCTCTCCTGCCGCGGCGGCAGGGACGCCCCCTGGGCCACCGTCACGCGCCAGCGGCGGCCGTCGGCGTGCGCGACGGTGACCTCCCAGCGGTGCGTCCGGTCCTCGGTCCGTACGACGCGCAGCGCGCCCGCCCGGTCCTCGCCCGTCACCGAGCGCACGGCCAGCTCGGCCGCCTGGCCGGGCCGTTCCCAGGCCGAGCAGCCGCGGCACGCCTCGGTGACCACCCGCCCCTCCTGGACGCCGAGCAGGGCCTCCCGGACGGTGTCCGCCTCCACGCGGCCGTACGTGTAGCCGTACGGCAGGACGAGCACGGTGGGCGAGAAGCGATGACCACCCAGATGGGTGACTTCCCAGACGCCGCGCACGCCGGTCGCGCTCAGTTCGGTGGCCAGGGGGCGGCCCAGCAGGGCGCAACAGCGGTCCCGCTTGCCGTTGGTGCAGACGAGGGCGAGTGGGTCGCCCGTGTGCGGCCGGCCACCGAGGGCCGCGCCGAAGGAGCGGTGGTCTCCGGCGCCGAGAGCGGCGAGGTCCAGGTCCAGCAGACGGTGCGGGTCGCGGACGGTGGCGCTGTGCAGCCACGTGTTTCCGGGAACGGTGTGGGCCGCGTACACCTGCCGGGGCCCGGGGGTGCCGGAGTCTGCGTGCCGGCCGGGGCGCCGGACGAGCGCGACCCGCACACCGGTTCCCTCGGCGGCCGCCTCCAGGGCGCGGCCCAGCGCGGGGTCGAGGTGGCTCGAAGTGAGCGCCTTGGCACCCCACGGGCCCGGCTGTTCCAGCAGCAGCCACGTCGTCGCCGTGGCAGCCGTGCCGGAAACGGGCTCGTCGAGGCTCCGGGAGACGGTCGCACACCTACTCACAGAGGTGAGCCTAACCTGACTCTGCGCAGGGTGACTTCCGGCCGCCCGTGTCCTACGGCCCGTCGCTCGGATCTCGCGGTCCGGTCCGAACGGAAGATCCTAGCCAGGAAGGGGCTGCGGCGGCCGTGGGCCGACGTAGTGGCCGCGGGGGCGCATCCGCAGCGGACGTTCGCCGTACTCCTCCAGGGCGTGGGCGATCCAGCCGGCGGTCCGGGCGACGGCGAAGATGGTCTCGCCGGCCGTGGCGGGCATGCCGCTGGAGACGGTGAACACGGCAAGGGCCAGGTCGACGTTGGCGTGCAGTGGGGCGTGGCGTGCGGTCGTCGCCACGATGTCGCGTGCCGCGAGCAGCGCGGGCTCCGCGCCGGGGACCTGCTCCAGGAGGGCGAACAGCACCCGTGCGCGCGGGTCTTCGCCGGTGTAGAGCCGGTGGCCGAGTCCGGGGACGCGGCGCCCGGCGCGCAGTTCGTCCGCGATCACCGGGACGGCGGTGCCCTGGTCGAGGACGTCGAGGAGCAGCCGGTGGGCGAGGCCGCTGGCGGCACCGTGCAGCGGGCCCTCCAGGACCCCGAGCCCGGCCGAGACGGCCGCGTAGGCGTGCGCGCGCGCCGAGGCGGCGACCCGGACGGCCAGCGTGGAGGCGGCGAGGTCGTGGTCGATGAGCAACGCCAGGGCGGTGTCCAGGACGCGCAGCGACTCCTCGTCGGCGGGGCGGCCGGTCAGCCGGGTCCACAGGCGGTGGGCCAGCGGGCCGTCGTCCTTCGGGGCGTACTGCACCGGCGGCAGCGCGGCGACCAGCGTCGGGATGAGGACGCGCGCGGTGCCGAGCACCGCCTGCTCGGAGAGGTCGAAGCGCAGGGGGTCCTCGGCGGCCGCCGCGATGGCGGCCACGCGCAGCCGGTCGGTGGGGGAGGTGTGCTCGGGCAGGGCGTTCACGGCGTGGCGGGCGACGGCGACGGTGTCCTCGGGCGCGGTGAACGTGATGCCGGGGATGAGGCGGTCCGTCCACAGCCACTCCGCGACCTCCTCGTAGGAGTGGCGGGTGGCCAGTTCCGTGGCGTCCACCCCGCGGAAGTAGTACCGGTCGTCGTCGATCAGCGTGACGCGGGTGCGGACCGACAGGTCGGCGCCGGAGCCCGGACTTCCCGCGGCCTCCCGCCGGTTGCGCCGGGCGAGGGCCTCGACTTCTTTGGCGTCGAAGGTGCTGGCGCGGCTGCCGGGTTCCCGTCGGCTGCCGAGCAGACCACGGCTCACGTAGGCGTACACCGTCTCCGGCTTCACGCCGAGCGCCTCGGCGGTCTCCTTGGTGGTCAGCCGTCGCCCGGGGCGGCCGGCGTCGGGGTCGGGATCGCGCATGGGGGTCACGGTAGCGGCCTCCGAACATGTTGATGGATAGACATTGATTCAATCAATATTGACAGAGATCTCGTCAAGCATGGACAGTCGGATCAAGTCCAGGGAGGAGAACCATGACCATCAACAGGACCGCGACCCCGCTCGTCGAGGTACCGCGAGGACTCGCCGGCGTCGTCGTCACCGAGACCGAGATCGGTGACGTCAGAGGGCGCGAGGGCTTCTACCACTACCGCCAGTACTCGGCGGTGGAACTCGCCCGGACCCGCCGCTTCGAGGACGTGTGGCACCTCCTCGTCCACGGCACGCTGCCGGACCCCGAGCGTGGCGCCGCCTTCGCCGCCCAGACCGCCGCGCTGCGCCGGCTGCCCGCCGGGGTCCGCGCGGCCCTGCCCGCCATAGCCGCCGCCGGCCGCACCCGCGGCCCGCTGGCAGGTCTGCGCACGGCACTGTCGCTGCTGGGCGCCGAACGCGGGTTCCGGCCCGTGTACGACCTCGACGCCGATCGGCGCCGCGCCGACACCGTGGCCGCCTGCGCGGCCGTACCCACCCTGCTCACCGCCCTGTACCGGCTCGGCCAGGGCCTCGACCCGATCGAGCCGCGCGAGGACCTCTCGTACGCGGCCGACTACCTGCACATGCTGACCGGTTCGGAGCCCGACCCGCGCCATGTCCGCGCGGTCGAGCAGTACCTGATCTCCACCATTGACCACGGATTCAACGCGTCGACCTTCACAGCTCGGGTCATCGCCTCCACCGGCGCCGACGTGGCGGCGTGCCTGACCGGCGCCGTGGGGGCGCTCTCGGGCCCCCTGCACGGCGGAGCCCCCAGCCGGGCCCTGGACACCCTGGACGCGATCGGCACCCCGGACCGGATCGACGCGTGGATCCGGGAGCGTGTGCTCGCAGGTGACCGGATCATGGGATTCGGGCATGCCGTCTACCGCACCGAGGACCCCCGCTCGCGGATGCTCCGGGAGACGGCCCTCGACTTCGGCGGCCCCCGCGTCCGGTTCGCCGTGGAGGTGGAGCGCCGGGTGGAGGCCATCCTCGCCGAGCTGAAGCCGGGCCGCGAACTCCACACCAACGTCGAGTTCTACGCCGGAGTCGTCATGGAACTGTGCGGCCTGCCCCGGGAGATGTTCACCCCCACGTTCGCGGCGGCACGGGTCGTGGGCTGGAGCGCCAACATCCTGGAACAGGCGGCCGACTCGAAGATCATCCGCCCGGTGGCGCGCTACGTGGGGCCCGAGCCACAGGTGGCGGTCCCGGCCGCGCTCTGAACCGCGCGGGGCGGCGGCGAAGCCCTCTTATCCTGGTCCGGCAGCCGGTCCACAAGAGGCCACCGGGGTCCACCGGAGCCCACAGGAGAGAGGTCACCCGTTGGGGAACAGCAGCGGTCCGCAGATCCCGGTCGTCGTGCTCGCCGGATTCCTGGGCTCGGGGAAGACCACGCTCCTCAACCACCTGCTGCACCGCAGCGGAGGCAGCCGTATCGGGGCGATCGTCAACGACTTCGGCGCCATCGAGATCGACGCGATGGCCGTCGCGGGAGCGCTCGGCGACTCGACCGTCTCGCTCGGCAACGGCTGCCTGTGCTGCGCCGTCGACGCGAGCGAACTCGACGTGTACCTGGACCGGCTCGCCGCGCCCGGCGCCGGCATCGACGTCATCGTCATCGAGGCCAGCGGGCTCGCCGAGCCGCAGGAACTGGTCCGCATGGTGCTCGCCAGCGAGCATCCCGGCATCGTCTACGGCGGTCTCGTCGAGGTCGTCGACGCGGCGGAGTTCGACGGCACACGGGCCGAACACCCCGAGATCGACCGGCACCTCGCCCTCGCCGACCTGGTGGTCGTCAACAAGACCGACCGGGTGCCTGACCCCGGCCGCGTCCTCGGCCTCGTCCGGTCGCTCACCGACCGCGCCGCCGTCGTCCCCGCGGCCTACGGCCGCATCGATCCCGGGTTCCTCTTCGACCGCAGGCCGAACGCGGAGCGCGTCGGACAGCTGTCCTTCGACGACCTGCACGGCGACGACCACGGCACCCATCCGCACACGGCGTACGACAGCCTGTCCTTCGTCTCCGACGTGCCGATGGAGCCGCGCCGGCTCATGCGCTTCCTGGACAGCCGCCCCGAGGGGCTGTACCGCGTCAAGGGATACGTCGACTTCGGGCCGTACGACACCGCCAACCGGTACGCCGTGCACGTCGTCGGGCGCTTCCTGCGCTTCTACCCCGAGCCCTGGGCGCCGGCCGACGACCGCCGCACCCAGCTCGTGCTGATCGGCCGCGGCATCGACACCGGCACCCTCGACCAGGAACTCCAGGCGTGCCGCGACGACGCCCCGCACGCAGACGAGCGCGGCATGTGGGGCGTCCTGCGCTACGTGCAGGGCTCCGAGGAGGAGCCCGACACCGCGGCCTGCGAGGCCTAGGGACTGTTGCGAAGTGGTCCTCTGCCGCGCTCCGGGCGACGGGGCCACTTTCTCAACACGCCCTAGAACACCGGCCCCGCCACCACCCCCACCGTCTTCGGCAGCGAGGTGCCGGAGCCGTCACGGCGCGGGTCCACCTCCGGCAGTTCCGCCGGGGTGCCGTTCTTCTGCGCCGCCCGGGCCGGGACGGGACCCGCCCAGGCCAGCGACAGGCAGTCCTCGCCCTTCAGGAACCGCTGGCAACGCACGCCGCCGGTGGCCCGGCCCTTGCGCGGGTACTGGTCGAACGGCGTCAGCTTGGCCGTCGTCTGCACGGAGTCGTCCAGCGTGCCGCGGGAGCCCGCCACCGTGAAGACCACCGCGTCGGCCGCCGGGTCGACGGCCGTGAACGTGATGACCTTGGCGCCCTCGGTGAGCTTGATGCCCGCCATGCCGCCCGCCGGGCGGCCCTGCGGACGCACGATCGAGGCCTGGAAGCGCAGCAGTTGCGCGTCGTCCGTGACGAACACCAGGTCCTCCTCGCCGGTGCGCAGCTCCACGCCGCCGACGATCCGGTCACCGTCCTTCAGCGTGATGACCTCCAACTCGTCCTTGTTGGACGGGTAGTCGGGCACCACACGCTTGACGACACCCTGCTCGGTGCCCAGCGCCAGACCGGGGGACGACTCGTCCAGCGTGGTCAGGCAGACCACCGTCTCGTCGTCCTCCAGCGACACGAACTCCGTGATCGGCGCACCTCCGGAGAGGTTCGGCGGGCCCGCGGCGGCCGCCAGCTGCGGCAGGTCGACCACGTTGATCCGCAGCAGACGACCGGCCGAGGTCACCACGCCGATCTCACCCCGTGCGGTGGCCGGCACCGCCGAGACGATCACGTCGTGCTTCACCCGCTTGGCGCGGGCGTCCTTCGGGAACGGCTCGTTGTCCGCCGTACGGGCCAGCAGGCCGGTGGAGGAGAACAGCACCCGGCAGGGGTCGTCGGCGACCTGGAGCGGCACCGCGGCCACGGGGGAGCCCGCGGACTCCAGCAGGACCGTGCGCCGGTCGGTGCCGAACTTCTTGGCCACCGAGGCCAGTTCGGCCGAGACCAGCTTGCGCAGCTCCGCGTCCGAGTCCAGGATCCGGGTCAGCTCCTCGATCTCGGCGGTGAGCTTCTCCTTCTCCGCCTCCAGCTCGATGCGGTCGAACTTGGTGAGCCGGCGCAGCGGCGTGTCGAGGATGTACTGCGTCTGGACCTCGCTCAGCGAGAACCGCTCCATCAGGCGCTGCTTTGCCTGCGCGGAGTTCTCGCTGGAGCGGATCAGCCGGATGACCTCGTCGATGTCGACCAGGGCGGTCAGCAGGCCCTCGACCAGGTGCAGCCGGTCGCGGCGCTTGCCGCGGCGGTACTCGCTGCGGCGCCGCACGACCTCGAAGCGGTGGTCGAGGTAGACCTCCAGCAGCTCCTTCAGGCCCAGGGTGAGCGGCTGGCCGTCCACCAGGGCCACGTTGTTGATGCCGAAGGACTCCTCCATCGGGGTCAGCTTGTACAGCTGCTCCAGGATCGCCTCCGGCACGAAGCCGTTCTTGATCTCGATGACCAGGCGCAGCCCGTGCTCACGGTCGGTGAGGTCCTTGACGTCCGCGATGCCCTGGATCTTCTTGGCGTTGACCAGGTCCTTGATCTTGGCGATCACCTTCTCCGGGCCGACCGTGAAGGGCAGCTCGGTGACGACCAGGCCCTTGCGGCGGGCGGTGACCGTGTCGATCGCGACCGTCGCGCGCATCTTGAAGGTGCCGCGGCCCGTCGCGTACGCGTCCCGCACGCCGTCCATGCCGACGATCCGCCCGCCCGTGGGCAGGTCGGGGCCCGGGACGTGCTTCATCAGCGCGTCCAGGTCCGCGTTCGGGGACCTGATCAGGTGGCGGGCGGCCGCGATGACCTCGCGCAGGTTGTGCGGCGGCATGTTCGTCGCCATGCCGACCGCGATGCCGGAGGAGCCGTTGACCAGCAGGTTCGGGAAGGCGGCGGGCAGTGCCACCGGCTCCTGCTCCTGGCCGTCGTAGTTGGGTGCGAAGTCGACCGTGTCCTCTTCGATGGACTCGGTCATCAGGCTCGTCGCCTCGGCCATCCGGCACTCGGTGTACCGCATGGCGGCGGGCGGGTCGTCGTTGCCCAGCGAGCCGAAGTTGCCGTGGCCGTCGACCAGCGGGACACGCATCGAGAACGGCTGGGCCATGCGGACCAGGGCGTCGTAGATCGACGCGTCGCCGTGGGGGTGCAGCTTGCCCATGACCTCGCCCACGACACGGGCGCACTTCACGTAGCCGCGCTCGGGGCGCAGGCCCATCTCGTTCATCTGGTAGACGATCCGGCGGTGCACCGGCTTCAGGCCGTCACGGGCGTCCGGCAGGGCGCGCGAGTAGATGACCGAGTACGCGTACTCGAGGTAGGAGCCACGCATCTCGTCCACGACGTCGATGTCGAGGATCCGCTCCTCGTACGCATCGTCGGGCGGCGGGGTCTTCGTGCTGCGGCGGGCCATCGCTGCCTGGCTCCTTCTGATCTTGTCGCTCGCCTACGGGGGCGACGCGCCCCTCCGACTCGCTCTTGCTGAAGCTCGCTGTTTCTGAAGCGTCTGACGGATCTGACGCCGACCATTGTGGACCGACGCACTGACAAGCCGTGCCGCGACCCGGTGTCCGCGCACCGGGCCCGGCTCCGCCGGGCCTCCCGGTCGGGTGCCGGGGGGTTCCCGGGCGGCGGTCCGACGCAGGCTACGCGATCCGCTGTGGGCGTACGTCCCGCGGGAACTTCGCCGAGGCCCCGCACGCTTTGCATACAGTGGCAGGAACGGCAGGAAGACCGCGGTTTCGACGACCGCCTCCGCTCGCGAAGGGACGTACATGCCCATGGGTCACACGACCACGGCCGAGGCAGGCTCCGGGGGCCTGACAGCGACCGAGCACCGGCTGGCCAACGGTCTGCGCGTGGTGCTTTCCGAGGACCACCTGACCCCGGTGGCGGCGGTCTGCCTCTGGTACGACGTCGGCTCCCGCCACGAAGTCAAGGGGCGTACCGGCCTGGCTCACCTCTTCGAGCACCTGATGTTCCAGGGGTCGGCGCAGGTCCAGGGCAACGGCCACTTCGAGCTGGTGCAGGGCGCCGGCGGCTCGCTGAACGGCACCACCAGCTTCGAGCGCACCAACTACTTCGAGACGATGCCCGCCCACCAGCTGGAGCTCGCCCTCTGGCTGGAGGCCGACCGTATGGGCTCCCTGCTCGCCGCCCTGGACGACGAGTCCATGGAGAACCAGCGGGACGTCGTCAAGAACGAGCGCCGCCAGCGCTACGACAACGTGCCCTACGGCACCGCCTTCGAGAAGCTGACCGCCCTCGCCTACCCGGAGGGCCACCCCTACCACCACACGCCGATCGGCTCGATGGCGGACCTGGACGCGGCCACCCTGGAGGACGCGCGCCGGTTCTTCCGCACCTACTACGCGCCCAACAACGCGGTGCTCTCGGTGGTCGGCGACATCGACCCGCAGCAGACCCTGGCCTGGGTGGAGAAGTACTTCGGGTCCGTCGCCTCCCACGACGGCAAGCCCGAGCCCCGCGACGGCTCCCTGCCGCAGATCATCGGGGAGCAGCTGCGCGAGGTCGTCGTCGAGGAGGTCCCGGCGCGCGCCCTGATGGCCGCCTACCGGCTCCCGCACGACGGCACCCGCGACGCGGACGCCGCCGACGTGGCCCTGACCATCCTGGGCGGCGGCGAGTCCTCCCGCCTGTACAACCGGCTCGTGCGCCGGGACCGTACGGCCGTCGCGGCCGGCTTCGGCCTGCTGCGCCTTGCGGGCGCGCCCTCGCTCGGCTGGCTGGACGTGAAGACCTCCGGTGATGTCGAGGTGCCGGTGATCGAGACCGCGATCGACGAGGAGCTGGCCCGCTTCGCCGAGGAGGGCCCCACGCCCGAGGAGATGGAGCGCGCCCAGGCCCAGCTGGAGCGCGAGTGGCTGGACCGGCTCGGCACCGTGGCCGGCCGCGCCGACGAACTGTGCCGCTACGCGGTCCTGTTCGGTGACCCGCAGCTCGCCCTCACCGCCGTCAAGCGTGTCCTGGAGGTGACCCCCGAGGAGGTCCAGGAGGTCGCCAAGGCCCGCCTGCGGCCCGACAACCGCGCGGTGCTCGTCTACGAGCCGAAGTCCCCGGAGGCCGTCGAGGACGCCGACGTCCCCGAGGACCCAGAAGCGGAGGCCACCGTGGAGGCCGGAAACGACAACGAGGAGACGGCCAAGTGACCGAGCTCGCCACCATGGACTTCCACCCCCAGCCGCAGCCGGGCGAGGCCAGGCCGTGGGCGTTCCCGGCCCCCGAGCGCGCCACGCTGGACAACGGCCTGACGGTCCTGCGCTGCCACCGCCCGGGCCAGCAGGTCATCGCCGTCGAGGTGCTGCTCGACGCGCCCCTGGACGCCGAGCCGAGCGGCCTGGACGGCGTCGCCACGATCATGGCGCGGGCCTTCTCGGAGGGCACCGACCAGCACTCGGCCGAGGAGTTCGCCGCCGAGCTGGAGCGGGCCGGCGCCACGCTGGACGCGCACGCCGACCACCCCGGCGTCCGCATCAGCCTGGAGGTCCCGGCCTCCCGCCTGGCCAAGGGCCTCGGCCTGCTCGCCGACGCCCTGCGCGCGCCCGCCTTCGCCGAGAGCGAGATCGAGCGGCTGGTCCGCAACCGCCTGGACGAGATCCCGCACGAGCTGGCCAACCCCTCCCGCCGGGCCGCGAAGGAGCTGTCCCGGCAGCTGTTCCCGGCGGCCTCGCGCATGTCGCGCCCGCGCCAGGGCACGGAGGACACGGTCGAGAAGATCGACGCGGCGGCCGTACGCGCCTTCTACGACCGGCACGTACGCCCCGCCACGGCGACCGTGGTCGTGGTCGGTGACCTCACCGGCACCGACCTCGACGAGCTGCTCACCGACACCCTCGGCGCCTGGTCCGGCACTCCCGGGCAGCCGCGGCCCGTGCCGCCGGTGACCGCCGACGACACCGGCCGCGTCGTCATCGTCGACCGGCCCGGCGCCGTCCAGACGCAGCTGCTGATCGGCCGCATCGGCCCCGACCGGCACGACCGAGTGTGGGCCGCCCAGGTGCTCGGCACGTACTGCCTCGGCGGCACCCTCACCTCACGCCTGGACCGCGTCCTGCGCGAGGAGAAGGGCTACACCTATGGCGTGCGCTCCTTCGGGCAGGTCCTGCGGTCCACGCCGGAGGGCACCGGTGCCGCCATGCTCGCCATCAGCGGCTCGGTGGACACCCCGAACACCGGGCCCGCGCTGGACGACCTGTGGAAGGTGCTGCGCACCCTCGCGGCGGAGGGACTGACCGACGCCGAGCGCGATGTCGCCGTGCAGAACCTCGTCGGCGTGGCGCCGCTGAAGTACGAGACGGCGGCGGCCGTCGCGAGCACGCTCGCGGACCAGGTGGAGCAGCACCTGCCGGACGACTTCCAGGCGACGCTGTATCAGCAGCTCGCCGCCACCGGCACCGTTGAGGCCACGGCCGCGGTCATCAACGCCTTCCCGGTCGACCGCCTGGTGACCGTGCTCGTCGGTGACGCGGCCGAGATCAAGGCGCCGGTCGAGGCGCTCGGGATCGGCGAAGTCACCGTCGTGACGGCCGAGTAGCGCGGAGCGGCGGGCGAAGCCGCGCCACGCGCGCGTGGGGCCCTGACGACCGACAGGTCGTCAGGGCCCTTCTGCGAGGCCCGCCACGCCCTGCCGACGCCCTGCCGACGCCCCGCGAGGCGATGCGACGCCCTGCGACGTGCTGCACAGTCCGGTGAACCCCTCCGAACGCCCGTGAACCCCCGGCCGTGATGTCCGAATTGGGGCAGAGGTGGCCCGTCTGACCTGTGGGATGCGCTACAAAAACCCGGATTCGTTTGGGAATCGAAAGTCGCCCGCCGTAGCTTCTTCCGGGCTGTCCGTCAGGCAGTGCGCCGCGCCCGCGGCACCGGACAGTCATCGCCGAATCCCCCCACGGCGCGAGCCAGGGGAGCCGGGGACCCAACGCAGTCCCTGGGGTGAATCGGACGCCCGCGCGTGAGCGAGGGGGTCCGTAGGAGACCTTCCTGCTCCGAACCCGTCAGCTAACCCGGTAGGCGAGAAGGAAGGAAAGGACCAGCCACTTCATGGCGTTCATGTGCGCCTCCGGGAAGCACCGCAGGCCCGGCAGGGTCAAGCGCACCACGGCTCAGGCGGCCGGCATCGCCGCCCTCACCACCACCGGTGTCATCGGCACCCTCGCGGCCGGCCCGGCGTCGGCCGCGGAGAGCCCCGTCGAGCACACCGGTCTCACCCCGGTGATCACCGTGAGCGACGACGTCGCCGCGCAGATCGACGAGCAGGCCGCCGCGCAGAAGCAGGCGGCCGACCAGAAGGCGGCCGAGGAGGCCGCGGCCAAGGCGGCCGCCGAGCGTGCCGCCAAGGAGCGCGCGGCCAAGGCACGCGCCGCCCGCGAGGCCGAGCGCAAGCGCCTGAACGCCTTCGTCATCCCGATCACCGGCTCGTACGTCTCCACGGGGTACCAGGCCAGCAGCTCGCTGTGGTCCTCCGGCTCCCACACCGGCATCGACTTCCACGCGGCCAGCGGCACGTCCGTCCACGCGGTCGGCTCCGGCACGGTCGTCTCCACCGGCTGGGGCGGCGCGTACGGCAACCAGATCGTGATCCGGATGGCCGACGGCATGTACACCCAGTACGGCCACCTGTCGTCCATCGGCGTCACCGCCGGCCAGAAGGTCGTCCCGGGCCAGCAGATCGGCCTGTCCGGCGCGACCGGCAACGTCACCGGGCCGCACCTGCACTTCGAGGCCCGCACGACCCCCGAGTACGGCTCGGACGTCGACCCGATCGCCTACCTGCGCAAGCACGGCGTGAACGTCTGACGCCTCCCGCGCGCGGCGTCCGGCAGGACGCCGCCCCGCCCGGCGGAGTCCCGCCGCACGGCATGGTGAAAGCCCCGGCTCGCGCGCCGGGGCTTTCGCCGTTTTCCCGCCGCCCGCCGCATCCGCTGCCCAAAAAATATCCATGAAATCCGGCCCGCCGTCGGAAATTCCGGCTCATTGCAATAGAGTCACGGAAACGCGCGTCCATCGTCGGCGTGTCACGGGGATTGAGGCGGAGGTCGGTCATGCGTATTCCGGCGCACTCGGTGTGCACGGCGATCCGGGACGACATCGTGGCCGGTGTCCACGAACGCGGCAGCCGCCTCACCGAAGAAGTTCTCGCCCGCCGCTACGGCGTCTCGCGCGTCCCCGTCCGCGAGGCCCTGCGCACCCTGGAGGCGGAGGGCTTCGTGGTGACCCGCCGGCACGCCGGCGCCTGTGTGGCCGAGCCGACCGAGCACGAGGCCGCCGACCTGCTGGAGATGCGCCTGCTGCTGGAGCCGCTCGGCGCGGCCCGAGCCGCCCAGCGGCGCACCGAGGCCCACCTGAAGGTGCTGCGGGGCCTGGTCCGGCTGGGCCAGGAGCGGGCCAGGCGGGGCACCAGCGAGGACCTGCGCTCGCTCGGCGGATGGTTCCACGAGACGCTCGCCCAGGCCGTGGGCAGCCACGCGCTGACCGCGACGCTGACCCAGCTGCGGCACAAGATCGCCTGGATGTACGCGATCGAGGCGTCGCCCAGCCCGGAGGAGTCCTGGGCCGAGCACGGCGCCATCGTGGACGCGGTGGCCCGGGGCGACGGCGAGCGCGCGCGGGCGGTCATGGCCCTGCACACCGAACGCGCGACGCGTGCGCACCGGCTGCGGCTCACCCCGGGCGCCCCCCGCGCGGAGCGCGTGAGGAACTCGCAACATGCCGTAAACATGCCGAGCCTGCGGTATTAACACGAGCACCGTATACAAAGAAGGAGATATTCGGCGAGTGGTATCGGCGTCACTCTTTTCATGGCGCGCCGTGAATTCGCCACTGCTCTCCATGCCGCTGCACTCTTCGTGGCGCGCGGCAATTCGACAAACGCGAAAGCCGCGTCGCCCGCACGGGACGACGCGGCTTCCGTCGAATACGGCTCAGACGGTCTCGGGGAGTTCCTCGAGGCCCTCGGCGACCAGCTTGGCCAGCCGGTCGAGGGCGGCGTCGGCGCCCTCGGCGTCGGAGGAGAGCACGATCTCCTCGCCGCCCTGGGCGCCCAGGCCCAGGACAGCCAGCATGGAGGCCGCGTTGACGGGGTTGCCCCCGGCCTTGGCGATCGTCACCGGGACGCCTGTGGCCGTGGCGGCTCGGACGAAGATGGAAGCGGGGCGGGCGTGGAGGCCCTCGGCCCAGCCGACGTTGACGCGGCGCTCAGCCATGTGTTGCTGCCCTTCACTGTCTCAGGGTTGTCTAGACCAGTTTCCCATATCGCGAAGCGTGCCCCGAGCGGTCCCTCGTCCCGCTCCGGTGTGTCGCCGGACCGCGGCCTCGGTCCGGCCGGCCGTCCTCCACAGACTGCCTCGCGCCGTTGTCGGACGCGAGCCGTACTCTGGGGCCCATGCAGAGCCCGGCGGACCGGCAGGACCGGCACGAGTACCCCGCCCACTGGGAGGCGGACGTAGTGCTGCGCGACGGGGGCACCGCGCGCATCCGGCCCATCACCAGCGACGATGCCGACCGTCTGGTCAGCTTCTACGAGCAGGTCTCGGACGAGTCGAAGTACTACCGCTTCTTCGCGCCCTACCCGCGACTGTCCGCCAAGGACGTCCACCGCTTCACCCACCACGACTTCGTGGACCGGGTGGGACTCGCGGCCACCATCGGCGGCGAGTTCATCGCCACCGTACGCTACGACCGCATCAACCCGAACGGCATGCCGGCCTCCTCGCCAGCCGACGAGGCCGAGGTCGCCTTCCTGGTGCAGGACGCCCACCAGGGCCGCGGGGTCGCCTCCGCCCTCCTGGAGCACATCGCGGCCGTCGCCCGCGAGCGCGGCATCCGCCGCTTCGCCGCCGAGGTGCTGCCCGCCAACACCAAGATGATCAAGGTGTTCACGGACGCCGGCTACACCCAGAAGCGCAGCTTCGAGGACGGCGTCGTACGCCTGGAGTTCGACCTCGAACCCACCGACCGCTCGCTCGCCGTGCAGCGCGCGCGGGAGCAGCGCGCCGAGGCACGCTCGGTACGGCGGCTGCTGGCCCCTGGCTCGGTGGCGGTCGTCGGCGTCGGCCGCGCGCCCGGGGGAGTGGGCCGAAGCGTCCTTCGCAACATCCGGGACGCCGGCCACCCCGGCCGCCTGTACGCCGTGAACAAGGCGTTCCCCGAGGACCTGGAGGAGGTCGACGGCGTGCCCGCCCGCCGCTCGGTGCGGGACATCGACGGCCCGGTGGACCTCGCCGTCGTCGCCGTCCCCGCCGACCGGGTGCCCGCCGTGGTCGCCGAGTGCGGCGAACACGGCGTGCAGGGGCTGGTGGTGCTATCCGCCGGGTACGCGGAGAGCGGGCCCGAGGGGCGCGAGCGCCAGCGGGCCCTGGTACGGCTCGCCCGCGCGTACGGCATGCGGATCATCGGCCCCAACGCCTTCGGTGTCATCAACACCGCGCCCGGGGTGCGGCTGAACGCCTCGCTCGCCCCCGAGATGCCCCGTCCGGGCCGCATCGGCATGTTCGCGCAGTCCGGGGCCATCGGCATCGCCCTGCTGTCCCGGCTGCACCGGCGCGGCGGAGGGGTCACCGGGGTCACCGGCGTCTCCACCTTCGTGTCCGCCGGCAACCGCGCCGACGTCTCCGGCAACGACGTCCTGCAGTACTGGTACGACGACCCCGACACCGACGTCGCCCTCATGTACCTGGAGTCCATCGGCAACCCGCGCAAGTTCACCCGCCTCGCCCGGCGGACCGCGGCGGCGAAGCCGCTGGTCGTGGTGCAGGGCACCGGCACCGCGCCGCAGGGCCACGCGGTCCGCGCCACCCGGCTGCCGCACGACACCGTCTCCGCGCTGCTGCGGCAGGCCGGAGTGATCCGGGTGGACACGATCACCGAGCTGGTCGACGCGGGCCTGCTCCTCGCCCGGCAGCCGCTGCCCGCCGGACCGCGCGTGGCGATCCTCGGCAACTCCGAGTCGCTGGGCGTCCTCACCTACGACCGCTGTCTGGCCGAGGGGCTGCGCCCGGCCCGCCCGGTGGACCTGACGACGGCGGCCACTGCGGAGGACTTCCGCCGGGCGGTCGGGCAGGCCCTGGCCGACGACACCCACGACGCCGTCGTCGTCACGGTGATCCCCGCGATCGGCGAGGGCGCGCCGGGCGACGCCGAGCTGGCGCAGGCCCTGCGGGCCGCGGCCGCCGCGGTGCCCGGCAAGCCGGTGCTGGTGGTGCACGTCGAACTCGGCGGACTCGCGGAGGCACTCTCGGCCGCGGCGAGCACCGCCCCCCAGGCCGCCGACCGGCAGGCTCAGGCCCCGGACCCGGCGGACCGGCCGGCCGCCGAGCTGCCGGCGACACCCCCCGACGGCACGCACCTCATCCCCGCCTACCCCGCCGCCGAACGCGCGATCCGCGCCCTGGCCGAGGCCGTCAGGTACGGGCAGTGGCGCCGGGAGGCCGCCGACCCCGGCCGGGTCCCGGAGTACGACGACATCGACGAGAAGGGCGCCGCCCGGCTGATCCAAGGCCTGCTGGAGCGCGGCCAGGGACTCACCATCGGGCAGGAGGAGACCTGCGAGCTGCTCGCCGCCTACGGCATCCAGGTCCGCCGGGCGCTGCCCGCACCGTCCCCGGACGAGGCCGCCGACGCCGCCCGCGCCCTCGGCTACCCGGTCGCCCTCAAGGCCACCGCCCCGCACCTCAGGCACCGCGCTGACCTCGGCGGCGTCCGCCTCGACCTCGCGGACGAGGATCAACTGCGCCGCGCGTACACCGAGTTGACCGAGCTGTTCGGCAAGCCCGAAGAGCTGCGCCCGGTGGTGCAGGGCATGGCGCCGCGCGGGGTCGACACCGTCGTACGCGCCGTGATCGATCCGGCGGCCGGCGCCGTGCTGTCCTTCGGGCTCGCCGGTGCCGCCTCGCAGCTGCTCGGCGACATGGCCCACCGGCTGGTCCCGGTCACCGACCGGGAGGCGACCTCGCTGGTGCGCTCGATCCGCACGGCACCACTGCTGTTCGGCTGGCGCGGCTCCACCCCGGTGGACACCCCCGCGCTGGAGGAGCCGCTGCTGCGGCTCTCCCGGCTGGTCGACGACCACCCGGAGGTCGTCGCGGTCACCCTGGAACCGGTCGTCGTCGCCCCGCACGGCGCGAGCGTCCTCGGCGCCACCGTACGGCTCGCGCCGCCGCCCGCCCGCGACGACCTCGGCCCGCGCACGATGCCGGCGTACTGACCGGCCGAGGGGGGAATCACAGGGGAGATCGCCGGCCGCCGGGCGGCGCGGTGCCCGTCCCGGGCGCCGGCGTGCGGGCGGGCGGGCCGCCCCGGGTGCCCACGACTGGCCCGGACCGCCCTTGCCCACGGATTAGGATGGACGCCATGGCCAAGACCAGTACGACGACCCAGGGGCTGCGCGCGGCGATCGAGCGCAGCGGCTACTACCCGGCCCTCGTGGCCGAGGCGGTGGAGGCCGCTGTGGGCGGCGAGCCCATCCGGTCGTACCTGGTCCACCAGGAGACCACGTTCGACCAGAACGAGGTGCGCCGGCACGTGACCGTCCTGGTCCTCACCGGCAACCGCTTCATCGTCAGCCACACCGACGAGCAGGCCGCCGACACCACCTCCCCGACGCCGTACGCCACGACGTCCACGGAGTCCGTCAAGCTCGGCCGGATCTCGTCGGTCGTGGTCAGCAGGGTGGTCGCCAACCCCGAGCAGTACACGCCGGGCACGCTGCCCCGCGAGGTCGTCCTGACCATCGGCTGGGGCGCGGTCAGCCGCATCGACCTGGAGCCCGCCGCCTGCGGCGACGCCAACTGCGAGGCCGACCACGGCTACACCGGCAGCTCCACGGCGGACGACCTCAGCCTGCGGGTCAGCGAGGCCGGGGACGGCCCGGAGACGGTGCGCCAGGCGCTCGCCTTCGCTCAGTCCATCTCCGAGGCGACCGCGGACGTCACACGCTGATGGCCCTGCCCTCCCCCTGGGACCACCCCGAACCGCTCGCCCTGGAGACGGCTCCGCTGCCCGAGTACGGCAGCGGTTCGCTGGCCGACCTCCTCCCCACGCTGGCCGCCGGCCTCGGCGTCCCCGGCACGACCGCCACGATCACGGAACTGACCCCCGCCGACCGGGTCTGCGTCTTCCTGGTCGACGGGCTCGGCTGGGAGCAGCTCAGGGCGCACCCCGACGAGGCGCCCTTCCTGACCTCGCTGCTCGGCAGCTCGCGCGGCGGCACCGGCCGCCCGCTCACCGCCGGCTACCCGGCGACCACCGCGACCTCCCTGGCCTCCGTCGGCACCGGCCTGCCGCCGGGCGCCCACGGCCTGCCCGGCTACAGCGTCCGCAACCCGGCCACCGGCGAGCTGATGAACCAGCTCCGCTGGCAGCCGTGGACCTCCCCGCGGACCTGGCAGCCGTACCCCACGATCTTCCAGCTGGCCCACGACGCCGGGGTGCACGCCGCCCAGGTGTCCTCGCCCACCTTCGAGCGCACCCCGCTCACCAAGGTCGCGCTCAGCGGAGGCGCCTTCCACGGGCGGCTGTCCGCCGAGGAACGCATGGACCTCGCGGCCGGGCAGCTCGCCGCCGGCGACCGCTCCCTGGTGTACACGTACTACGCCGAACTGGACGGCGCCGGGCACCGCTACGGCGTCGCCTCCGACACCTGGCGCGGTCAGCTGATGTACGTCGACCGGCTCGCCCAGCGCCTCGCCGAGCAGCTGCCGCCGCGCAGCGCGCTGTACGTCACCGCCGACCACGGCATGGTCGACGTCCCGTTCGACGAACAGCACCGCATCGACTTCGACGAGGACTGGGAGCTGCGCGCCGGCGTCGCCCTGCTCGGCGGGGAGGGCCGGGCACGGCACGTGTACGCGGTCCCGGGCGCGGCGAACGACGTCCTGACGGTGTGGCGCGAGGTGCTCGGCGAGCAGTTCTGGGTGGCCTCGCGGGACGAGGCGATCGAGGCCGGCTGGTTCGGGCCGCACATCGACGAGCGGGTGTACGCGCGCCTCGGCGACGTGATCGCGGCCGCGCACGACGACGTGCTGATCATCGCGTCCGAGCGGGAGCCCAAGGAGTCGGCGCTGGTCGGCAACCACGGTTCGATGACCCCCGCGGAGCAGCTGGTCCCCCTGCTCGAAGTACGCTCCTGAGACCCCCTGCCCGCCCCCGCCGAAAGGTGCTCATCCCCTCATGCCCGAGCTGGTGTTCTTCTCCGGAACGATGGACTGCGGGAAGTCGACCCTGGCTCTGCAGATCGAGCACAACCGCTCCGCACGTGGCCTCGTCGGCATGATCTTCACCCGGGACGACCGGGCCGGCGAGGGCAAGCTGTCCTCCCGCCTCGGCCTGGTCACCGACGCCGTGGAGGTCGAGGACGGCCAGGACCTGTACGCCTACGTCGTCGACCACCTCTCCCAGGGCGGCCGCGCGGACTACGTGATCGCGGACGAGGCGCAGTTCCTCGCGCCGGAGCAGATCGACCAGCTCGCGCGCGTGGTGGACGACCTCGGCATGGACGTGTACGCCTTCGGGATCACCACCGACTTCCGCTCCAAGCTCTTCCCAGGTTCCCAGCGGCTGGTGGAGCTGGCCGACCGCATCGAGGTCCTCCAGGTCGAGGCGCTGTGCTGGTGCGGCGCCCGGGCCACGCACAACGCCCGCACGGTCGGCGGGCAGATGGTCGTCGAGGGCGCCCAGGTGGTCGTCGGCGACGTCAACCAGGCCGCGGGCGAGGTCGGCTACGAGGTCCTGTGCCGCCGCCACCACCGCCGCCGGATGACCGCCGCGACGTCCCGCGCCGCGGCCCTGTCCCCGGACGTGCTGCCCATCACCACGGCCTGACCCCGGTCGGGAGCCGCAGCCGTTCGGCGCCGAGCCCACCGGCCGGCGCTCGAAGACCGTCCGCGGGGGCGCGGCGCCGACGCTTCAGCCGATGCGGGCTCCCGCGCCGCCGACCCGGACGCGCGGGTCGCCCGCGCGCAGCGTCACGGTCAGCTCGCCGGGACGGCCCAGGTCCTCGCCCTGGTGCAGGGTGAGGACGGCGTCCTCGGGAACCAGGCCCAGCTCACGGGCGTACGCACCGAACGCGGCGGCCGCCGCGCCGGTCGCCGGGTCCTCGACGACGCCGCCGACGGGGAACGGGTCACGGACGTGGAAGACGGCGGCCGACTCCCGCCACACCAACTGGACCGTGGTCAGGTCCAAGCGGTGCATCAGGGCTTCGAGGCGCGTGAAGTCGTACGCGAGGTCCGCGAGGCGGGCACGGGTCGCCGCCGCGAGGACGAGATGGCGGGCGCCGGCGAACGCGACGCGGGGCGGGAAGGCCGGGTCGAGGTCGGCGGCCGGCCAGTCCAGCGCGGCGAGCGCCTCCGCGAGGTCGGCGTCGGCGACCTCCTCGACGCGCGGCTCGACGCTGGTGAGCGTGGCCCTGACCGTCCCGCCTTCCTCGGTCACCTCCACCGGCACGGTTCCCGCGCGCGTAGCGAACACCAGCTCCCCGGGACCGATCCGCTCGGCGAGCGCGAGAGCGGTCGCCACGGTGGCGTGCCCGCAGAAGGGCACCTCGGCCTTGGGACTGAAGTAGCGGATGCCGTACGCCCGCCCCTCCCGGCCGCCGAGACCTTCCGGGGGCGCGGTCAGGAACGCGGACTCCGAGTACCCGAGCTCGGCGGCGATGGCCAGCATGTCGTCGTCGTCTAGTCCGGTGGCCTCCAGCACGACACCGGCGGGATTCCCGCCGGCGGGGTCACTGGAGAAGGCGGTGTAGCGCAGTACCTCGGGCCGCGGCGCGTTCGTCGTCATGGTCGCGGCAACACGGAGCGGCCTCGCGGCTATTCCGCGGACGGCGCATCGTGGACCAAGCGACCTCAACTCACGTGGCGTCGGTCTGGAGGTCGTCGTCCCGGTCGGTCGCCGGCGCGGTCGGCAGCGGCATCCCGTACTTGTCGCACAGGAAGCGGGTCTGGCAGTACCGCTGGGCGTCGGCGGCCACCCTGCCGAGGACCGCGCTGTTCACGCCGGCACCGATGAAGACACCTACGAACGGCACGGCCTTGGCGACGGTTCCGACCGGCACTCTGGAGCCGGTCGGGCCCAGCTCCTGCATCAACAGCCCGCCTTCCGGAAGTCATCGATGCGTTTCGAATTGATGGCGGCTCTTCTGCGAGCCGACCTGCAGCCCGAAGCTCCGCGCTGGTGGATGTCAGCTGCCGGACCGGTCAGGGGCTTTCGCGCACACCGACCTCCGTGCCGGGGCGGCCCGTCTTCTCGAGATCGATCACACCCTGCCGGCGAAGGCCGACCACCTCTACCGCGTTCTCTCCGAGCCGCCGGCGGAGGCATGGTCGGCCGAGGCCATGAGCGAGGTCTTCCCGGTCGAGGTCATCTGGCGCACCTCAGTCGGCTGGGACGGCGAGGGAGCGAAGGTGGCATTGGCCGACGAGTAGGGATGCGGCTCAGTGCGGATTCTCGATCACCGAGAACACCGCCCCCTCCGGGTCCGCGACCGCGGCGACCCGGCCGTGCTCGCTGTCGTGGGCCGGGCCGAGCACCCGGCCGCCCAGCTCCGTGACCTGGCGCAGGGTCTCGTCGACGTCGGCGACCTCGAAGTAGGTGAGCCAGTGCGAACCACGGTCGCGCGGCAGCGCGTGTCCCACGCCGTGCAGACCGGCCACCGGGCGGCCGCCGAGGTCCAGGACCACGTGGTCGAAGTCGGTGGACACCACCGGCTCCTCCTCGTACCCGAACACCGTCTCGTAGAACTTGGCGACGCTCTCGGTCTCGAAGGTCAGCAGTTCGTTCCAGGCGGGCGTGCCCGGGACGCCGCTGAGCGTCGCGCCGAGGTGGGGCGCCCCCTGCCAGATGCCGAACACCGCGCCGGAGGTGTCGGAGGCGATGGCCATCCGCCCGGCCTCGGCCGCGTCCAGCGGCCCTACCGCCACCGTGCCGCCGCACAGCCGGACCTGGTCGGCCGTCCGGTCCACGTCGTCCGAGGCGAAGTAGGGGGTCCAGGCGACCGGCAGTCGCTGGTCCGGCGTCAGCCGGCCGATGCCCGCCACATCCCGCCCGTCCAGCAACGCCCGCACATACGGGCCGAGCTGCTGCGGTCCCGGCCGGAACTCCCAGCCGAACAGGGCCCCGTAGAACTCCTCGGTCGCGGCCAGTTCGTGCACCATCAGGCTCACCCAGCAGGGTGTGCCGGGCGCGCGACGCGCGCGTGGACCGGCCGGCTCCCGTGCCTCGGTCATCGATCACTCTCTCCCCGGCCCCTCGCGGTGGCCGTGTCGCATCCGCTCCCGGACGGTGCGTGCCGCTGCGCGTGCTCGCCCGTGCCGGTACCCACATCCCCCGAGGTGCTGCTCGCCGGGTCGCGCCGATCGCCCGGTGCCCTCTTCGGAAGGATGCCCGATCGGCCGTCTTTCGCCGCTTCACGACGATGGCCGACGGGTGTTCGACAGTTGTACAGCGTGTGCCCGATCCCGTACGCCTGGTGATCGAGCCTGTCCGGCCGAGCAGAGTAGCCGTACCTGGACGCCGCGGCCACCCCTGGCGTAAGGATGGATGTCATGACAGCCATCATCACCGCAACCGAACTCGCCGAGGACCTGGCCGGACAGGCCCCGCCGGTCCTGCTGGACGTCCGCTGGCAGTTGAGCGTGGCGAAGGCGGCGGGCGCCCCCGCCTTCGACGGCCGGGCCGAGTACGCGGCCGGGCATCTTCCCGGCGCGGTCTTCGTCGACCTGGACCGGGAGCTGGCCTCCGCCGCCGGGGAGCACGGCCGACATCCCCTGCCCGATCTCGCGGAGTTCGGCGCGGCCATGCGCCGCGCGGGCGTGTCGTCGGACCGGCCGGTCGTCGTCTACGACGGCGGACAGGGCTGGGCGGCGGCGCGCGCGTGGTGGCTGCTGCGCTGGACGGGTCACCCGGACGTGCGGGTCCTCGACGGCGGGTTGCCGTCCTGGCGGGGTGAGTTGTCGACGGAGCCGGCCGCCCCGGCCGAGGGCGACTTCGAACCGGCCCCCGCCGCGGCCGGGTTGCTGGACGCGGACGCGGCCGCCGCCCTGGCCCGCTCGGGTGTGCTGCTCGACGCCCGTGCGGGGGAGCGGTACCGCGGTGAGGTGGAGCCGATCGACCGGGTCGGCGGGCACATCCCGGGCGCGGTGTCGGCGCCGACGACCGAGAACGTGGGCCCGGACGGCCGTTTCCTGCCCGCGGCCGACCTGCGCGACCGCTTCAAGGCCCTGGGCGTGTCCGAGGAGGCGCCGGTGGGTGTCTACTGCGGCTCGGGTGTCTCGGCCGCCCACGAGGTGCTGGCCCTGGCGGTGGCGGGCGTTCCGGCGGCGCTCTACGTGGGCTCCTGGTCGGAGTGGTCGGCGGATCCGACCCGTCCGGTCGCGGTGGGGCCCGACCCGCAGTAGGCACGGCGAAGTGGGGGCACGCGCGCGTACCCCCACTTCCACTTCACCCGTCACTTTCAGACGGACGTACGTCCGGTTTACTCCTGCTTCTTGCGCCGCGTGCCGAACACGATCTCGTCCCAGCTCGGGACCGCCGCACGGCGGCCCGGGCGGACGCCGTCGGCCTCGGCCTGCCGGTCGGTGGACCCGATGAGCCGGTCGCGGTGGCTGCCGACGGAGCGCGGCATGAGGACGTCCGCGTAGGCCGAGCCGGCCGAGGCCGCGGGCGCCGGCGGCTCCTCCGCCTCGGGCTCCTCGACGGGCTCGTCCGTCACCTCCGCGGGCCGTTCCGGTACGACCAGGTCGCCCCGGAAGCTCGGCACCGCCTCCAGCAGGCTGGTCAGCGAGTCGCGTTCGCCGGTGCTCTCCTCGGCGGGCTCGGACGCCTGCGCCGGCAGGCTCGGCCGCTCCCGGTCGACGCGGTCGAGCGTGCGGTCCAGCGGACGGTCGCGCGGCAGCCGGGCGATGCGCGGCACGAACGGGAAGCTCGGCTCCGCCACCGCGAGGTCGTCGGACTCGCCGATCAGTGAGCGGGCCTCGTCGTCCACGGCCTGGACGAGCCGCCGGGGCGGGTCGTAAGTCCAGCTCGCCGAGTGCGGCTCGCCGGCTACCAGGTAGACGAGGAGGACCTCCCAGGTGCCGTCGTCGCGGCGCCAGGAGTCCCACTGCACGGTGTCCTTCTCGGCGCCGCGCAGCAGCAGCCGTTCCTGGACGGCCTCGCCGAGCAGCGGACCCGAGTTCTCACCGGGGCGGCGGACCGGGGTCTTGCGGGCGCGCTCGGCCATGAAGGCGCGCTCGGCCAGCACCGGACCCTCGAAGCGCCGTACCCGGTCGACGGGGATGCCGGCGAGCTGGGCGACCTCTTCCGCGGTGGCACCGGCTCGTATACGCGCCTGGATGTCCCGGGGGCGGAGATGGCTCTCCACCTCGATCTCGATCTGGCCGAGGCGGGGCCGGTCGCCGCGGACGGCGGCGCGCAGCCGCTCGTCGATCGGAAGCGTGTACTCCGTAGAGTCGGCAGCCTTCAGCACCAGCCGTGTGCCGTCATTCGAGACGGCCACGACACGCAGTTCGGGCATGGGGACCTCCCGGGTGGTGCCTGCCGACGTCACGTGCGTCGCTGCTTCCGCTAGTCGAGTGTGGCCTGCCCGGGTGCAGCCTGCCACAACCTTGCCGAGTTGCCCGGCGTGTCGGGCACGGGCCCTGGATCGCCGTTATGGCACGGTTACCTGTTCGCAACGCTAAGTGACAAACTCCGTCACCCTGTGCAACTAGCCCCCTCCCGGCGGTCCTGCGAGGCCGCGGACACCCTGGTGGGGGACCGGACCCAGGGCTCGCAACAGTACTCCATTTGGACCATGTGCGTGGATGGGCACGCCGTCCAACTTCTCGCAAGGGACGTGACTTGGCCGCCCGCAACCGGTTTCGGCGATCATGAAGGTGGCGAACTTCACGCAATCCCCAGAAACGGAACTAATGGTTTCGTTCGCGCGTCCCTTTCTCGTGCAGACGATCCATCAAGTCGTTCAAGTGCGGGAAAGGGAGGCAAGTTCCGGGTATGCGTGAAACGCCCGATGCGGGTCGCAAGCGGATCGACCTGAGCGTTCCCCAGGTCGCCGGCAGCGCCCTCGCGGCGGTCGTGGCGGCCAAACTGGCCTCGTACTTCGGGGTGTACGGCACGATCCTCGGCGCCGGGGTGGTCAGTGTGGTCGCCACCTGCGGCGGCACCCTCTTCCAGCATTTCTTCCGTCGTACGGGTGAACAGCTGAGAGAAGGGAAACCGTCCGTCCGCCCCCGGCTGGAAGGGACACCCGCTCCGGGCGGGTTCACCGAGGGGACCGTGTACCGGGCCCGGACGCGGACCTGGCGGCGCCCGGTCGTCGCGGCCGCCGTCGTCTTCGCGGTCACCATGGCCGGCATCACGACGTACGAGCTGGTGTCCGGCAACAGCTTCAGCGGCGGCAGGGGCACCACGGTCAGCGACGCGGTCGGCGACCGCGGCCGGTCCGCGCCGAAGACCGGCGGGACCGGGCCGGCCGCCCGGCCCTCGGCACCCGCCTCCGCGCCGTCCGCCGAGTCGCCCACGTCCGGCACTTCGGAAGGAGCCGCCGGATCCGACGGGTCGGCCGGGTCCGGCGGGTCGCCCTCGGGCGCGCCCTCCGCGGGCACCGCGGGCGGCGGCGCGGACTCGAACGCGACGCCCGCGACGCCCGCGCCGACCGGATCGGCGAGCCCGGGCGGCGACCCGGCACCCGCGCCGAGCGGGTCCACGGCGGCCACTACGCCCCCAGGACCCTCCGCAAGTAGTCGTTCTGGAACAGGCGTTCCGGGTCCAGCCGGTCCCGCAGCGCCGTGAACTCGCCGAAGCGCGGATACACCCGGGAGAAGTACTCCGCGTCCCGGGTGTGCACCTTGCCCCAGTGCGGCCGGCCCTCGTGCGCCGTGAAGATGCGCTCGGCCGCCGTGAAGTAGGCGTGGTACGGCGTGCCCCGGAACATGTGGACGGCGATGTACGCGCTGTCGCGCCCGGAGGCCGTGGACAGGGTGATGTCGTCGGCGGGGGCGGTGCGCACCTCCACCGGGAAGCTGACGCGCAGCCCGGAGCGGTCGACCATGGTCCTCAGCTCGCGCAGCGTGTCGGCGAGGGCCGCGCGCGGGACGGCGTACTCCATCTCCACGAAGCGCACCCGGCGCGGCGAGGTGAACACCTTGTAGGGGATGTCCGTGTACGTCCGCGGCGACAGGGCCTTGCTGGATATCCGGGCGATGGCCGGGACGGCCGCGGGCGCCCCGCGGCCCACCCACTGGGCCACCTGGAAGACGCCGTTGGAGAGGAACTCGTCCTCGAGCCACCCGGCCAGCCGCCCCACCGGCTGCTCCGGGCCCGCGCTGCGGTTGTTCCGCTTGGTGTTCGTGTTGCCGGTGTGCGGGAACCAGTAGAACTCGAAGTGCTCGTTCTCGGCCCACAGTTGGTCGAACTCGGCCAGCACCCGGTCGAAGGCCATCGGCTCCTCGCGGGCGTTGAGCAGGAAGAGGGGCTCCACGGCGAAGGTGATCGCGGTGACGATGCCGAGCGCCCCCAGGCCGATGCGGGCGGCCGCGAAGACCTCCGGGTTCTCCTTCTCGGAGCAGGTCAGCACCGAGCCGTCCGCCGTGACGAGTTCGAGTCCCCTGATCTGGGCGGCGATCGAGCCGGACTCGCGGCCGGTGCCGTGCGTGCCCGTGCTGACGGCGCCCGAGACGGTCTGCTCCATGATGTCGCCCATGTTGGTGAGCGACAGGCCCTCGCGCGCCAGCGCGGCGTTGAGCCTCTTGAGCGGGGTGCCGGCCTCGACCGTCACGGTCATGGCGTCCCGGTCGATGCCGCGGATGCCGGCCAGCAGCTGCGGGCGGATCAGCACGCCGTCGGTGGCGGCGATGGACGTGAAGGAGTGCCCGGTGCCGACCGCCTTCACCTTCAGGCCGTCCTCGGCGGCTCGGCGCACCGCGGCCACCAGCTCCTCCACCGAGGCCGGTTCGACCTGCCGGGCGGGACGGGCGGTGACGTTGCCGCCCCAGTTACGCCAGGTGCCGTTCTTCGCGCTCACTGTGGTGCTCAACGGTGCCTCCCCGCCCCGCGGCCGGCCTGCGCAGCCGGCGGAACCCGAGGAAACCGACCACGACCGCGACGGCCCCGGACACGGCCGGGACCCCGTACCCGGCCCGCGCGCCGGCTGCGTCGATCACCCAGCCGGCCACGGAGGAGCCGAGCGCGACGCCGACCGCGAGGCCGGTGCTCACCCAGGTCATGCCTTCGGTGAGCTTCGCGCGAGGTACGTGCTCTTCGATGAGGGACATCGTCGTGATCATCGTCGGCGCGATGGACAGCCCCGCAACGAACAGCGCCACGGCCAGAAGCGGCAGGTTTCCGACCAGTAGGAGGGGGATCATACTCACGGCCGTCGCCGCCACGCCCAGCAGCCAGCGGCGTTCCGGCGCCCCGGCGAACCGCATCAGCCCGAAGACCGCGCCCGCCAGGCAGGAGCCGGCCGCGTACAGCGCCAGCACGACGCTCGCGGCGCCCTTGTGGCCGCGCTCGTCGGCGAAGGCCACCGTGACCACGTCGACGGACCCGAAGATCGTCCCCGTCGCCACGAAGGTGAGCACCAGCACCTGGAGCGGGGCCGAGCGCAGCGCGCTGCCGCCGGCGTGGTGCTCGCCCGGGTGCGGCTCCGGCTCGGTGGCCCGCTGGGCGGTCAGCCAGAAGACACCGGCGGCCAGGAAGCCGGCGGCCAGCAGGGGGCCCGCCTCCGGGAACCAGGCCGTGCACAGGCCGATGGAGATGATCGGCCCGAAGATGAAGCAGGCCTCGTCGACCACCGACTCGAACGAGTAGGCGGTGTGCAGTTTCGGCGTGCCCCGGTACAGGGCGGCCCAGCGGGCCCGGATCATCGCGCCCAGGCTCGGCACCGAGCCGATGCCGGCGGCGCACACGAACAGCACCCAGTCCGGCCACCTGAAGTGCGCGGCCAGCAGCAGCCCGGCCGCGGCCGTCAGCGCCGCCAGGGTCGCGGGGCGCAGCACCCGCCGCTGCCCGTGCCGGTCGACCAGCCGGGAGATCTGCGGGCCGATCACGGCGGCGGACAGGGCGATGGTGGCCGACAGCGCGCCCGCGAGGCCGTAGCGCCCGGTGAGCTGGGAGACCATCGTGACCACGCCGATGCCCATCATCGACAGCGGCATGCGGCCGAGGAAGCCCGCTGCGGAGAAGCTCTTGGTGCCGGGCTCGGCGAACAGGGCGCGGTAGGGGCTGGGCACGTGGTCTCCGGGAAGGATCAGTAAGGCGCGACTGCGGCTGATACAGCTTACGAGTTAGGTGACCCTAATTGCACCGGTGGCGACGGCGGGAGAATTCCCGCCGAACCGGCCGCAACCCGACTCTCCACCGCACCGTGTCCCCGCTGTCGGTGCCGGATGGGAGGATCAAGACATGCCAGACGCGCTCGATGCCAGCCCCTACGACGCCCTGCTCCTGCTCTCCTTCGGCGGCCCCGAGGGCCCGGATGACGTGGTCCCGTTCCTGGAGAACGTCACCCGCGGCCGTGGCATCCCGAAGGAACGCCTGAAGGAAGTCGGACAGCACTACTTCCTGTTCGGCGGGGTCAGCCCCATCAACGACCAGAACCGCGCCCTGCTGGCCGCGCTGCGCGAGGACTTCGCCGGGCACGGTCTCGACCTGCCGGTCTACTGGGGCAACCGCAACTGGGCGCCGTACCTGACGGACACCCTGCGCGAGATGACCGCCGACGGCCGCCGCCGCGTCCTGGTGCTCGCCACCAGCGCCTACGCCTCCTACTCCGGCTGCCGCCAGTACCGCGAGAACCTCGCCGACGCGCTGGCCGCCCTCGAGGCGGAGGGCCTCCAGCCGCCGAGGGTCGACAAACTGCGGCACTACTTCAACCACCCCGGCTTCGTCGAGCCCATGATCGAAGGCGTGCTGCGCTCGCTCGCCGACCTCCCCGAGGAGGTCCGCGACGGCGCCCACATCGCCTTCACCACCCACTCCATCCCGACCTCAGCGGCCGACACCTCCGGCCCGGCCGAGGCCCACGGCGACGGCGGCGCCTACGTCGGGCAGCACCTGGAGGTGGCCCGGCTGATCGCCGAAGCGGTCCGTGAGCGCACCGGGGTCGACCACCCCTGGCAGCTCGTCTACCAGTCCCGCTCCGGCGCCCCGCACATCCCCTGGCTCGAGCCGGACATCTGCGACCACCTCCAGGAGCGGCACGCCGCCGGCGTCCCGGCCGTCGTCATGGCCCCGATCGGCTTCGTCTCCGACCACATGGAGGTCCTCTACGACCTCGACACCGAGGCCACGGCCAAGGCGGAGGAGCTCGGCCTGCCCGTGCGCCGCTCGGCCACCGTGGGCGCCGACCCGCGGTTCGCCGCCGCCGTCCGCGACCTGATCCTGGAGCGGGCCGGCGCGGAGCGCGGCCAGGAGGTCACCCGCTGCGCCCTGGGCGCCCTCGGCGCTAGCCACGACCTCTGCCCGGTCGGCTGCTGCCCCGCCCGTGCCCCCCGCCCCGCGGCCGCGGGCGCCGACAGCCCCTACGCGTGAGGAGCCCCGTGACCGACGCCGCCCCGCACCGGGAACTGCTCGACCTGGCCCTGGAGGCCGCCGCCCGGGCCGGTGAGCTGCTGCGCGACGGCCGCCCCGCCGACCTCGCGGTGGCCCGCACGAAGTCGAGCCCCATCGACGTCGTCACCGAGATGGACATCGCCGCCGAGAAGCTGATCACCGATCTGATCTCCGGGCGCCGCCCCGACGACGGTTTCCTCGGCGAGGAGGGCGCCTCCGTGGCGGGCACGAGCGGCGTCCGCTGGGTGATCGACCCGCTCGACGGCACCGTGAACTACCTGTACGGGCTGCCGACCTGGGCGGTGTCCATCGCGGCCGAACAGGACGGCGAGACCGTCGTCGGGGTCGTCGCGGCCCCGATGCGCGGCGAGACCTACCACGCGGTACGCGGCGGCGGCGCCCGCGCGACCGGCGCCTGGGAGGGCGAGCGCGCGCTGTCCTGCCGCCCCGCGCCCCCGCTGGACCAGGCGCTGGTCTCCACCGGCTTCAACTACGTCGCCGCGGTCCGCGCCCACCAGGCCGAGGTGGCCGGCCGGCTCATCCCGCTGCTGCGCGACATCCGGCGCAGCGGCTCGGCCGCCGTCGACCTGTGCGACGTGGCCTGCGGCCGCCTCGACGGCTACTACGAGCGAGGACTCAACGCCTGGGACGTCGCGGCGGGCGACCTGATCGCCCGCGAGGCCGGCGCCCTGACCGGTGGAAGGCCCGGAGAGCGCCCGGGACGCGACCTGACGGTGGCGGGCACTCCCGGCGTGTTCGAGCCCCTCCAGCGGCTGCTGGAGGACTTCGGGGCCTGGCACGACTGACCCGCTCGGGGGCACACGCAAAAGCGGGACCCCCGGCGCTGGATTCGCCGGGGGCCCCGCTCGTGCGCTCAGCCGGTCAGACGCGTGACGCGCCGACTTCCACACCGTGTTCGGCGGCGAGGCGGCGCAGGTCGTCAAGCTCTGCCTGCTCCACCTCCACGAGGAAGTCGTCGCCCTCGTCACGAGCCCGCGACAGGTCGGACTCGGTCGCCTTTATGCGCTGGAGAAGCCCTGCGGTGAATGCGTCCATGCTGCGCCCCCTCGTCCTGGGTCGTGGGTCGGGTGGCACGGGGGTGTGCCGTTCGGGAGGGGCGATCACGTCTTACGCAGGTGCCCAGCGCAGCCCGGCCGGGCGGCGACGGTGCCGGACACCCGCGCCCGCTCTGCGGAAGCGGAGCGCGATGTACCGCATGGTGTTGCGGCACGTGCAGAGCGTGATCGCGGGGTGTAAAGCCGTCCTCCCCCCGGTCCCTTCCGCGGAAACCTCAACCGCTCGAAAAAGTCCCGCATTCCCGGGCCCGTGACCGGATGTCTGCCGCCCGAACCCCGCCTTACAGCCGACTTATGGCCGAAAAGGGCAGGATGGAGGTCACATCCCACGGACACCCCTGCCCGCGCGCGCCCACGGCGCGCAGCGCGGGTGGACACAGGAAGGACAAGCGACGTGCGCGTACTCGTCGTCGAGGACGAGCAACTGCTCGCCGATGCGGTGGCCACCGGACTGCGCCGGGAGGCCATGGCCGTCGACGTCGTGTACGACGGTGCGGCCGCCCTCGAACGCATCGGCGTCAACGACTACGACGTGGTCGTCCTCGACCGCGACCTCCCGCTCGTGCACGGCGACGACGTCTGCCGCAAGATCGTGGAGCTGGGCATGCCCACGCGCGTGCTCATGCTCACCGCCTCCGGCGACGTCAGCGACCGCGTCGAGGGCCTGGAGATCGGCGCCGACGACTACCTTCCCAAGCCGTTCGCGTTCAGCGAGCTGATCGCGCGCGTGCGGGCCCTGGGGCGCCGCACCAGCGTGCCCCTGCCGCCGGTCCTGGAGCGCGCGGGCATCAAGCTCGACCCCAACCGCCGCGAGGTCTTCCGCGACGGCAAGGAGGTGCAGCTCGCGCCCAAGGAGTTCGCCGTCCTCGAGGTCCTGATGCGCAGCGAGGGCGCGGTCGTCTCGGCCGAGCAGCTCCTGGAGAAGGCCTGGGACGAGAACACCGACCCGTTCACCAACGTCGTGCGCGTGACCGTCATGACGCTGCGCCGCAAGCTCGGCGAGCCGCCCGTGATCGTCACGGTGCCCGGCTCCGGATACCGGATCTGATCCGCCGTGGCCGCGACACCCGCGCCGCCCCAGGCGCCCCCGAAACCCACCTGGGACCCCAGGAGGCCGCAGCCGCCCTTCCCGTGGCTGCGCCCGACCATCCGCATACGGCTCACGCTGCTCTACGGCGGTATGTTCCTGATCGCCGGCATCCTGCTGCTGTCGATCATCTATCTGCTGGCCGCGCAGGCGATCAGCAGCGGCAACCAGCCGCTGTTCAAGATCGTCAGCTTCCAGAAGCTCCAGGTGTCCAGCGACAACTGCCCGGCGATCAACACCAACAGCCTGCCGCTGCAGGACTTCAGGGACGCCATCGCGCACTGCATGGACCAGCAGCGCCAGACGGCACTCGACGACCTGCTCAGCCGCTCGCTGCTGGCCCTGCTGGGCCTCGCCGTGATCGCCTTCGCGTTCGGCTACGCGATGGCCGGCCGCGTGCTCTCGCCGCTCGGCCGGATCACCCGCACCGCGCGCGCGGTGGCCGGCTCGGACCTGTCCCGCCGGATCGAGCTGGACGGTCCTGACGACGAGCTCAAGGAGCTGGCGGACACCTTCGACGACATGCTGGAGCGCCTGCAGCGGGCCTTCACCGCCCAGCAGCGCTTCGTCGGCAACGCCTCCCACGAGCTGCGCACCCCGCTCGCGATCAACCGCACGCTGCTGGAGGTGCACCTGTCCGATCCGGGCGCCCCGGTCGAGCTGCAACAGCTGGGCAAGACGCTGCTGGCCACCAACGAGCGCAGCGAGCAGCTGGTGGAGGGGCTGCTGCTGCTCGCCCGCAGCGACAACCAGATCGTCGAGCGCAAGCCGGTCGACCTGGCGGAGGTGGCCGGCCAGGCCATCGACCAGGTGCACGCGGAGGCGGAGGCCAAGGGCGTCAAGATCCGCGGCGAGCGCAAGTCCGCCGTGGTGCAGGGCAACGGAGTGCTGCTGGAGCGGATCGCGCTGAACCTGGTGCAGAACGCGGTGCGCTACAACGTGCCCGATGACGGCTGGGTCGAGGTCGACACCCAGGTCGAGCACGGGCAGGCGGTGCTCACGGTGTCGAACACCGGCCCGGTGGTACCGGCGTACGAGATCGACAACCTCTTCGAGCCCTTCAGGCGGCTCCGCACGGAGCGCACGGGCAGCGACAAGGGCGTCGGCCTCGGCCTGTCCATCGTGCGGTCCGTGGCCCGCGCACACGGCGGCCACATCGTCGCGCGGCCCCGTGAGGGCGGGGGTCTGGTGATGCGTGTCACCATGCCGTTGTGACCCCGGTCCGACACTCGCGGAAGATGTTCGCTTTGCGCGGAATTTTCTGACCGCCGTTCGGGGTTCCATCTGTGTGATCAATCACATGGGCGGATTTCCGGCCATGCACTCTCCGTGATCATGTCAGGGCCGCAAAGCCGGGAAAATCCCTGTTTTCAGGGCTCTTGATCACGGGAAGTACACGGTGAGGCGCCTTTGAGGTGCGGCATTCGAACCGTGTACGGTCCACACCGCCATCCAAGCCGATCACTCTCGGGAGATCGGGTCGGGTGTCGATTGAGTAACAGACCTTGATGTGAGGCAAAATCTCCGCCTCAGGTCGGGCACAAGTCCGGCCTCTCACGCGTTACGTGCGCTGGAGACACCGCAGACACCCAGAGGGGGAGAGCGACATGGCAACCGATTACGACACTCCACGCAAGACCGACGACGACGTCGACTCGGACAGCCTTGAAGAGTTGAAGGCCCGCCGGAACGACAAGTCCACCTCAGCGGTGGACGTCGACGAGTTCGAGGCCGCGGAAGGCCTCGAACTCCCGGGCGCCGACCTCTCGAACGAGGAGCTGGCCGTCCGTGTGCTGCCCAAGCAGCAGGACGAGTTCACCTGCATGAGCTGCTTCCTGGTGCATCACCGCAGCCAGCTGGCCAGGGAGAAGAACGGTCAGCCGATCTGCCGCGACTGCGACTGAGGACGGGTCGGCCGTGACTGGCTCGACCCCTCCACGGAAGCGCCGCTTCTCCAGACGGGGAGCGGACAAGGGGCCGTACGACGGCCCGCACCGCGCGCGTGACGACGAGCGGGGCTCACCCGAAGCGGGAGCCTCGCTCGAGCCGGCGTCCGGCCACGACCAGCCGGCGCCGGACGCACAGCCCGCGCCCGTCGCCCGGCGACGGGTCGCGGTGGTCCGGGACAAGGCCCGGCAACTGGCCCGGGAAGGCGCCCGTAAGGGCGGCAGCCGGGCTCGGGCGGGGCTGTCCCACCTCGCGGACCGCATCATCGAGATCGCCCCGCGTATCCCCGTACGCGACCTCGCGACCCTGCGCAGACAGTTCCCGGGCCTGGGACCCGAGCAACTCGCCGACAAGCTCGTCGCGGGCGCGGCGGCCGGGACCTCGACCGTCGGGGCCGGGATCGGCGCCGCGGCGATGCTGCCGGTCCCGCCGGCGATGCCGACCGAGCTGGCCGCGGAGATCACCGGCGTGGCGGCGATCGAGCTGAAGCTGATCGCCGAACTGCACGAGGTGTACGGCGTACGCCCGCAGGGGAACCTGAAGGTCCGCAGCACCGCGTATCTGTCCTCCTGGTCGGGGGAGCGCGGGATCAACGTGATGAGACCGTCGACCGTCGACGCGGCCCTCGGCGGCCAGATGAAACGCGAACTGCGGCAGCAGATCATGAAGCGGATGGTCAGGGACCTGCCCAACCTGATGCCGTTCATGGTGGGCGCCGCGGTGGGCGCGGCCATGAACCGCCGGGACACCAAGAAGCTCGCCGCGCGGATCCGGGCGGATCTGCGCAAGGTCCAGGTGCCGTGGGACGAGCTGCCGGCGCTCCCGGCGCTGGAGCGTCCCGAGCACCCGCTGAACCTGGCCGACCTTCCCGAGGTGCTGGGCGACCGCCCCACCGGGGAGACCGGCCCCGACGGCGACAGGCCCTGAGGGCCTGTCGCGAAAGTGGTCCTCTGCCGTGCGACGCCCGGCACGCGGCCGCCCTCCGGGCGACGAGGCCACTTTCCCGACAGCCCCTAGGTCGGCCGACCGGGTCCACCTCGCCGCGGTCCGCCCCGAGGTCGACCCGCCCCGGCCCCGGTCGACCGCGACCGGCCCTAGGCCGCCTGCTCGCTGCGGGCCGCCTCGATCGCCGCCGCCAGCCGCTCCGGCTCCCGCGTCGACAGGTACAGGTACGGCGTCGGGTCCTCCGGGTCGGTGACCTCCACCCGCAGTGCCCCGGGGATGTAGGCGCGCAGCAGCAGGAAGGCGCGGGTGTCGGCCTTGTAGGTGCGCCAGGCGCGCGCCTCCTCCGCGTCCAGCACCTCCGACTCGCCCAGCGCCGAGACCGGGATCCGTGCCTCGCCCGCGATCAGGGAGTCACCCACGACCCGGATGCGTGGGGAGCCGTAGGCGCTGGCCACCACCGCGGCCGCGGCCGTGCCGCCCACCAGGCCGCCGAGCAGCGGCAGCGTGCCGAAGGGGAGCAGGATCAGGGCGAACGAGACGCCCACGAGGAGACTGATCAGCCACCACGAGCGGGGGGCGGTGAGGCGTTCTTCGTAGGGGGTGGCGGAGTGCTGCATGGAGCCAAGCTTGGCACGGTATCCGCAACCCGCCGACGCGCGGGTAAGGTCTGCGGACGTGAGTGGTAGTTCCGCAGCTCTTCAGCCTCCCGCCGACGCGGTGAAACCCGTACGGCACCCCGACGCTCCCGCCCCCGGCGAGCTTCTCGGCGCCCACTACGAACACTGTTTCGGATGTGGGCACGAGCAGCCGCACGGGCTGCACCTGGAGGCACGCGCCGGCGAGGGCGTCTCGCTGACCGCCGAGTTCACCGTCCAGCCCGCCCACCAGGGCGCCCCCGGCCTCGCGCACGGCGGGGTGCTGGCCACCGCCCTCGACGAGACCCTCGGCTCGCTGAACTGGCTGTTGCGCACCATCGCCGTCACCGGCCGGCTGGAGACGGACTTCGCGCGGCCGGTCCCGGTGGGCACCACGCTGCACCTGGAGGCGGAGGTCACCGCCGTGGCCGGGCGGAAGATCTACTCCACCGCCACCGGTCGGATCGGCGGCCCCGAGGGCCCCGTCGCCGTGCGCGCCGACGCCCTCTTCATCGAGGTGAAGGTCGACCACTTCATCGACCACGGCCGCGCCGAGGAGATCAAGGCGGCCATGAGCGACCCCGACCAGGTACGGCGCGCCCGCGCCTTCGAGGTGAACCCGTGACGCACGACGCCGGCACGGCACCCGGTGCCCGGGCCCCCCTGAACGTGCTGATCCGCCGCGTCGACGCGGACGTACCGCTCCCGGCGTACGAGCACCCGGGCGACGCCGGGGCCGATCTGCGCACCACCGAGGCGTGCGAACTGGCGCCCGGCGAGCGGGCCGTACTGCCCACGGGAGTGTCGATCGCCCTCCCCGAGGGGTACGCGGCCTTCGTGCACCCGCGGTCCGGGCTGGCCGCCCGCTGCGGTGTCGCCCTGGTGAATGCCCCGGGGACGGTTGATGCCGGGTACCGTGGGGAGATCAAGGTGATCGTGGTGAATCTCGACCCGCGCGAGTCCGTGCGGTTCGAGCGCTTCGACCGGATTGCCCAACTGGTCGTCCAGCAGGTCGAGAGGGTCCGCTTCCGGGAGGTCGCGGAGCTTCCCGACTCCGCGCGGGCCGAAGGGGGCTTCGGGTCCACCGGTGGCCATGCCGCGGTGGGCGACGAGAGCGGCACAAGCGGTCGGGCCGCCGATGGCGGTCCGACGGGTGGGAATCGATACGCTTCGGTCGTATCCGACCGGGAAGGACAGTGACGTGTTCGGACGTCGCAACAAGAAGGGTGCCGCCGAGGACGCGGCCGGCGAGGCCGAGCAGGTCGTCGACAGCGTCGACACCGAGGCGGACGAGGTGGAGGCCGAGCGCGAGCGCGTCCGGCTGGAGCCCGAGCCCAGGCCCGACGGGCCGTGGGACAGCAGCGAGGTGCGCGACCCGGGCGAGGGGCGTGTCGACCTCGGCGGTCTGTTCGTGCCGGGCGTCGACGGCATGGAGCTGCGGGTCGAGGTGGCCGGTGACGCGATCGTCGCGGCGACCGTCGTGCTGCGCGACAGCGCCGTCCAGCTGCAGGCCTTCGCCGCACCCAAGCGTGAGGGCATCTGGGGCGAGGTCCGCGAGGAGATCGCGGGCGGCATCACCCAGCAGGGCGGCATCGTCGACGAGGTCGAGGGTCCGCTGGGCTGGGAACTGCGCGCCCAGGTGCCGGTACAGCTGCCGGACGGCACCGGCGGCTTCCAGGTCGTGCGGTTCGTCGGTGTGGACGGCCCGCGCTGGTTCCTGCGCGGTGTGATCTCCGGCCAGGGCGCCGTCCAGCCGCAGGCCGCCGGTCTGCTGGAGCAGATCTTCCGGGACACGGTCGTGGTCCGCGGCGAGGGCCCGATGGCGCCCCGCGACCCGATCGTCCTGAAGCTGCCGAACGACGCCCAGATGGTTCCCGAGGGCGTCCAGCAGGAGGAGGGCTCGCGCTTCTCCGGCGGCATGGGCCAGCTCCAGCGGGGACCGGAGATCACCGAGGTCCGCTAGACACTTCCGCTCGACGAGCGGTGCGAGGGCCGTACCCCCGGCGGGGTACGGCCCTTACGCGTGCCGGAGGAGTCGCCGTGGGGCACGCGGGCGGAACCGGACCGTTGAACGGCCGGGCGCCCCGCGGGGATACTGACGCCCGGTCCGACGAGGGACCACGGGGAACGCGGGGACCGGGGGACCGAGGGGCCC